>DAIDJX010000260.1 GCA_027451165.1 Prolixibacteraceae bacterium
AAAACTGTTTGTAACCTCCGGACTGGGTGGAATGAGCGGCGCTCAGCCTAAAGCCGGGAACATTGCCGGGTGCGTCACCGTATGTGCTGAAGTCAACCCGAGGGCTGCCCAAAAACGCTTCAAACAGGGATGGGTCGATGAGTTGTTTGACGACCTGGAACAACTGGTGACCAGGGTCAGGCAGGCTCAGCAAAACCGGGAAACCGTATCGCTGGCCTTTCTGGGCAACGTGGTGGATGTTTGGGAAGAATTTGACAGGCAGGGTATTTTTATCCATGTGGGCTCTGATCAGACCTCCCTCCACAATCCCTGGTCGGGAGGATATTATCCGGCCGGCCTCTCCTTTGATGAGTCGAACCGGCTGATCCGCGAAGATCCGGAACTTTTCAAAAATAAGGTAAAGGAATCCCTGATCCGCCAGGTAAATGCCATCAACCGGCATACTGCAAGGGGCACCTACTTTTTTGACTATGGGAACGCCTTCCTCCTGGAAGCTTCCAGGGCCGGCGCTGACATCTGGTCACCCAATGAACTGGATTTCAGGTATCCATCCTATGTGCAGGATATTGTAGGGCCGCTTTGTTTCGACTATGGGTTCGGCCCCTTCCGCTGGGTGTGTGCTTCAGGCAAAGAATCAGATCTGGAACTCACCGACCAGATTGCCCTGGAGGTGCTCTCCGGAATGGTGGAAGGTGCACCTCAGGAAGTACGGCTGCAACTGGAAGATAACATCCACTGGATCAGGAATGCAGGAAAAAACAAGCTGGTGGTCGGTTCAAAAGCCCGGATACTTTATGCAGATGCCTCTGGCAGGATTGAAATTGCCAGGGCTTTTAACAGGGCAGTTGCCGAAAACAGGATTGGCCCGGTTATCCTGGGACGTGACCACCACGACGTAAGCGGCACCGACTCGCCGTTCCGGGAGACCAGCAACATCCGTGACGGAAGTAAATTTACCGCAGATATGGCCATTCACAACGTAATCGGCGACAGTTTCCGCGGGGCCACCTGGGTTTCTATCCACAATGGAGGCGGCGTGGGTTGGGGCGAAGTGATCAACGGAGGTTTTGGTATGCTGCTCGACGGTTCGGCAGCAGCAGAAAGAAAACTGCAAAGTATGCTCTTTTATGATGTGAACAACGGAATTTCCCGCAGAAGCTGGGCCGGAAATCCGGGAGCCCTCCATGCCATCAAAAGGGAAATGGGAAAATCTCCCCTGCTGAAGGTAACCCTGCCTTTCCATGCCGATGAACAGCTCATCAGGGAGATATTCAACCGACCAAAACAGAAATGAGGATTATTCTGACATTTATGATGATTTATCCTGTCCTGGTTTGGGGACAAACCATCACAGGCACCCTTACAGACAGCACGACAGGTAAGGGCATCGATTTTGCCGGGGACTGGATGAAACAGGGACAAAAGGGTCGGAGCGATGCTCCCCGGAAACTACCAACCTGTTACCAGATAGTACTGGTTTTCATTACTTCCTGAAATTAACTACCTCTTCGGTCGTCTTTCTCGGTGAAGCTGCAGTAACTCCATCAACGCTTTTATCCACATTCCCGATCCGGAGTAGGACCACAGCCTTATAGCCTGCCGGGATCTGATAGCTTTCTTTGGCAGCATTGACTTTCCCGGCCGGACTGCCGTAAATCCTGGCGCCGAGTCCCAGCGAATGGGCTGCAATAAACATGCTTTCCGCCGCCAGGCCACAATCAAAATCAGGGGTGGTGCCGGTTTCCGATTCCTTCCCCGAAATGATGATCAGCACGTTTCCCGGTGTGACGTTACTGATCAGTTCCTTCATGGCCGGTTCATCCCGGACCACGGTAAATTTCCAGGCTTGCAGGTTCCTGGCGCTGGGCGCCTTGATCCCGCATTTCAGAATAAGGTCAAGTTGCTGATCAGTAACAGGTTCTGTGGAATAAGCACGTTCCGAATAGCCTGACTGAATCAACCGGGTTATGTCGTTACCCGGGGTCTGCGCAAACAATGCAAATGCTGACAACAACAGCATCAGAAATATACCAACTGTTTTCATATTGCATTTTGTTAACAGGATTCAATAAAGGAAAGTACGATCTTACGGTTTGACAAAAATTGCTGCATCGATGGGTTTGTTGTATTCCACCTTGCTGATGATCATCGTCATTTCAAACTGTCCGCCGATATTCATGTTTAATTTGAAAGGTTGAGGAAATCCTTCAACATCCTTCCAGTCGGAAAAAGTCATTGTGTTATCCACCATGGATCCCTGCATATCGACCTGCTGAACACTTCTGATCAGGTATCCGGTAGCCGGATCAAACAAGTAATAAACAACGTTATTCTCCGGTGAGGTCATTTTTATTTTCACCGCATTGATATCGCCAATCGTCTCGTTACCCGCCAATTCAGCCTGATATCCTTTTTCCTTATAAAAGACAAAAGGGGCTCCTATAAAGATCTGTTCTTTTCCGGATTTGTACTGCCCTTCCGGCATAGCCTCAGGAGATCCGCCTCCCATAAATGGATTAATCGTCCAACCATCTTTATCATTGAAACAGGTAACAAGGGTAGATCCCTGAACATCAATTTCCGATTTGTAGCCCTTCCCGTTCAGGGTGGTCATTTTCATCGGACCGGAATTCCCCATGACTTCCATCGTTCCTTCCATAACAACTGAATTGAGCTGGCTGATTTTTTCCTTTCCACCAGTGGTCTGTAAATATTTCGCGATAATTTCTTCCGCCGTCTGGGCTGATACAGTTATCCCAAACATCAATAGCATCGAGGCAAATAATAAAGTCTTAGCTTTCATGGGTTTACAATTTAGAATTAAAAATTAAATTTATAGTAAACATACAAATTATTCCAGAATTACCACGTATCAGAACCTGCTAAACATTTTATTATGTCACTAACCCCGGCAAAACAGAAAAGAAAGTGTATTTTAGTCAGAAAAAAGGGATTTTCAGAATCCTCATTTTCACGTGACAA
Organism: Prolixibacteraceae bacterium; assembly: GCA_027451165.1. Lineage (GTDB taxonomy): Bacteria > Bacteroidota > Bacteroidia > Bacteroidales > Prolixibacteraceae > UBA1413. The sequence goes on from DAIDJX010000260.1 coordinate 2,983, forward strand.
AAACACTCAGGTTGAACATATTGCTGCTGGTTGCCCTGCTTTCCATGGTCAGCTATCCGGTTTCCGGACAAAAAAAGGGGGAGATTTCCCTGGGAATGGGGTATCCTGAATTGGCGAACCTGGGAATAAAATACAGACTTTTTGACCAGATCAGAACTGCTGTGACCATTGGCTGGCTTCCCGAAGCTTCTTTTAACAGAGGTGGATGGGATGATTTGCTCTCCTTTTCCGGTGATCTGTATTTCCATTTCGGGCGCACCTATCACTATTCCGACTTGCGGCTTTTTTATGTCCGTGTTGGTCTGAATGCGATTATGCAAAAACCTTTCCCCCGGGAAGAGACCTGGTGGAATAGCACCTGGAGGGTTGGCGGAGAAATCTATTCCTCAAAGAAAATCGGCGTTACCATTGACGGAGGAGTCATCTACAACCTTAATCCTGAAACCAACTGGGCCCACATGGAACGCCTCATGCCAGCATTCGGGACTACTGTAGTGTACAGGTTTTAAACCTTTCAAAAAAACTGGAATGAAAGAATTCACGCCCCACTCCGGCATAACCATTTTCTGGTTCAGAAGAGATCTGAGGCTGAACGACAATTGCGGATTGTATCATGCCCTGACGGCTCATAATCCGGTATTGCCGGTTTTTATTCTGGATCAGCATATTCTGGATGAATTACCGGATAAAGCCGATGCCCGGGTGAATTTTATATTTGGAGCTTTACACCATATTCAAACTGAACTGGTGAAGCGGGGAAGCTCTTTGCTGGTGCTGAAAGGTGACCCATTGACCATTATTCAGCAACTTACTGAAAATTATCCGGTCAGGGCTGTTTACTGCAACCATGATTATGAACCCTACGCCATCGCGCGTGACCGCGCGGTGGAAGAATGGCTTGCCCAAAAAAATATAGCTTTCTGTTCCTTTAAAGATCAGGTGATCTTCGAAAAGTCTGAAATAAGGAAAAGTGATGGAACTCCTTACACCGTTTTCACACCCTATTCACACATTTGGAGACAAAAAATCAGTGAGGTGCAATTGCAGGAATTTCCATCAGAAAAACTCTCCCATCAGTTTTTTCAGGCCACACCCTTCCGTTTGCCTGATATCTCAGAAGCGGGTTTTACCCAAACAGCTTCTCCTGAACCCATACCTGTAATCAATGAGGCTATCATCCGGAATTACCACCTGACCCGGAACCTTCCGGCTGAAGAAGGAACAACACGGCTGAGTGTTCACCTCCGTTTCGGAACGGTGAGCATCCGGCAACTGGTCAAATCAGGACTGGCATTGAACGAAACCTGGCTCAATGAGCTGATCTGGAGAGAGTTCTTCATGATGATCCTCCACCATTTTCCGCAGGTTGTCCGGCAGAGTTTCAAAGCAAAATACGACTTTATTCCCTGGCGGAACGATGAAGGGGAATTCAGGAGATGGTGCGCTGGGGAGACCGGCTATCCCATGGTGGATGCCGGGATGCGGGAACTGAATGAAACCGGCTTTATGCACAACCGGGTAAGGATGGTGGTGGCCAGTTTCCTGACCAAACACCTGTTGGTCGACTGGCGCTGGGGAGAAGCCTACTTTGCCCAAAAGCTGCTTGATTATGAATTGTCCTCCAACAACGGAAACTGGCAATGGGCAGCCGGTTGCGGATGCGATGCAGCCCCCTACTTCCGGGTTTTCAATCCCTGGGAACAACAGAAAAAGTTCGATCCGGCTTTGGTCTATATCAGAAGGTGGGTGAAGAATCTGAACCGGGCAGATTATCCATCACCTATGGTCGAACACAGTT
>DAIDJX010000261.1 GCA_027451165.1 Prolixibacteraceae bacterium
ATAAGCTATCTGACCGAGATCGGAAGGAGTAACATCATTGGCTCTGAATGCAAGAGCCAGGTCAGTTTGAATATTTGAAGAATTCTCTTCGAGAAAAGTTTCAATATCTACATTTAAATACTCTGCAATTTTCTCTAAATGTAACAAGGAAACGTCTCTTTTACCATTCTCATAATAGGAAAGAATCTCACGCTGAAACCCACAATAATTGGCTATATCTTCTTGATTAACACCAAGTCTTTCCCTAAATAATTTAATATTGTTACCAATATTATTTTTCATGGTCAGTTTTAAATTTGTTACAAATTAAGTACAAATAAAACTAAAAACAAATGATATGTAACATTGTTTTCACTTTTCAGGTGTTTTTCTTGTGCCTAATAATGTAAATTGGTAATTCCAACAACGATTTATAATGCTAAACCTGTCCAACTATTCAAAATTGATGATAATTTTACGTTCAATAAACCTTTAAAGATTTTCAGCAGAGGTTAATCCGGAACAAAAACCCTTCAGGGATGAATGAAAAGAGCATAACCAACTTTGGCTTTCTTCAGACCGAATTTCCTGAAATTTATCAGGAAGCAGCGGAAGCCGAAAAACATGCGGTTACGGCTCCGAAATATGGCGCCCTCCTTTGCCGCAGCGCTCTGGAAAAGGCGGTCCGCTGGCTGTATGATCATGACCCGGACCTCATTCTTCCCTGGGATACCAAACTGGCTTCTTTGATCCATGAACCCTGCTTCCAGCAACTGCTGACGCAGAGAATGTTCCAGGAAATCAATCTCATCCGGCTCACCGGGAACAACTCCGCTCACGGGAAAAACGTCAGTAAGAACGAATCCTTCGTTTCCCTGAAATGCCTGTACCGGTTTTTGTCCTTCCTGAGCAAATATTACAGCGAGGGGAATCCTGACATTGCGCCGTTCGATGAAACGCTTATTCCTGACGGGAAAGAAAATGATAAAACTCTTTCTGAATTAAAAGCCCTTGCGGAACAACTGGCAGATCAAACCGACAAACTGGAACAGGCCAGGGAAAAAGCGGAGGAACTGGCCCGGATCAACCAGTTGCTGAAGTACCAACTTGACCGGCAGAAGGAAATAGTCCATGCGCGGAAAACAGAACGCAGGAAGATTTCCGGGGCAGAGAAAGCCATTCCGGAGTTGATCCCTGAATCGCTGACCCGGAAAATCTATATTGATCTGCTGCTGAAGGAGGCCGGCTGGGAAAAGTTGCGTCCGGGTCTGGAGCTGGAATTTGAGGTTTCCGGGATGCCCAAATCGCTGAATCCATCCGGAATGGGTTATGCCGATTACGTGCTCTGGGGTGACAATGGATTGCCCCTGGCGGTCATTGAGGCCAAGCGGACCATGACCGACGCTTACAAAGGCAGGCATCAGGCGGAGTTGTACGCAGATTGTCTCGAAAAAATGAAGGGCCAGCGGCCGGTTATTTTCTACACCAACGGTTTTGAGACCAACCTCTGGGACGATACTTTTTATACCGAAAGGCCGGTTTCAGGATTTTACACCAAAGACGAACTTCAATTGCTGATTGACCGGCGGAAATCAAGGCTGGATCTCCGGAATTTCAGGGTGAACACCACTATTGCGGACAGGCCTTATCAGCTGGAAGCCATCCGCCGGGTGGCGGAAGCATTGGTCACCGGCAGCCATCCTATCTTAAAGGGAAAGAACCGCAAAGCTCTCCTGGTCATGGCCACGGGAAGCGGAAAAACCAGGGTATCTGCGGCCATTACGGATATGCTGACCAAATGCAACTGGGTGAAGCGGGTGCTTTTCCTGGCCGACCGGAATGCCTTGGTTACCCAGGCGAAGAATGCATTTAAAGAGTATTTGCCGGACCTTTCAGGAATTGATCTGACCAGGGAAAAAGAAGACAATGGAACCCGGCTGGTTTTTTCCACTTATCCGACCATCATGAACAAGATTGACAGCCTGAAGTCTGAAAACGAAAGGTTTTACGGGCCCGGGCATTTCGATCTGATCATCATCGACGAGGCACACCGGTCGGTGTATCAAAAATACCGGGCGATTTTCGACTATTTCGATGCCCTGCTGATCGGGTTAACGGCCACTCCGAAAACGGAAATCGATCACAATACCTACCGTTTGTTCGATATTGAGGATAACAACCCGACTTTTGCTTTTGAACTGAACCAGGCAGTTCCCCTTTACCTGGTACCGCCCAAAGCGATATCTGTCCCGGTGAAATTCCCCAGGGAAGGGGTAAAATACAAAGATCTTTCAGACGCGGAAAAAGCGGAGTATGAGGAGAAATTCGGTGATCCGACTGCGGGGGAAGCAGAGGAGGAGATTGACAGCAATGCCTTGAACAGCTGGCTGTTTAACAGCGACACCGTCGACAAGGTGCTTGGTTACCTGATGGCCAACGGCCTGAAAACTGCAGGTGGTGACCAGCTGGGGAAAACCATTATTTTTGCCAGGAATCACCAGCATGCTGTGTTCATTGAGGAACGGTTCAACAGGAATTTTCCGGAGTACTGCGGTAAGTTTCTGCGGGTCATTGATAATTATGAGCCGAAAGCACAGGACTTACTGGAACGGTTTTGTCTTCCTTCTGAAGAGACGGATCCCCAGATTGCGGTGTCGGTAGATATGATGGATACCGGCGTAGATGCACCCAGGGTGGTTAACCTGGTGTTCTTCAAACCGGTAAAATCGGCCACCAAATACTGGCAGATGATCGGAAGGGGCACCCGCCTCTGTCCTGGTTTGTTTGGTCCCGGGCTGGATAAGGAATATTTCCTGATCTTTGATTTCTGCGAGAACTTTGAGTTTTTTGAAGAGTTCCCGGAAGGTATTGTTCCCACCGTTTCGAAATCCATATCGCAGCAATACTTTGAAACCAAACTGGAAATTGCCCTGCTCCTGCGTTCCGGGGATGATCCTTCCGGAGAAAATGCCGGTCTGGCAGAATCCTATGCGGATGAATTGCATCAACTGATCGCTTCACTGGATCATTCCAGGTTTGTTGTCCGGATGAAATTAAGATGGGTGGAAGAATACGCCTCCCGCCCGAGATGGGACAACATAAGTAAAGGAGATTTCATTGATATGTGCGAACACCTTTCCGGTTTGCCTCCTGTGACTGAAAATGAGGATGAAACAGCCAAACGTTTTGATCTGATCCTGCTGAATCTGCAGCTCGCCATATTGACCAAAAGCAGGAAACAGGTTTCCCTGATCCGGAGAGTGGCCGATATTGGCCGTTTATTGCAGAAGAAGCTTAACATACCGGTGGTAAACCAGCGGATCGACACGATAAAGGCCGTCCAGACCGATGAATTCTGGCAACAGGTATCCCTGAAGCAGCTGGAGAAAGTCAGGGTGGATTTGCGGGATCTGATGGTGTTTATTGACAAAGAGCAGAAGAAAATCGTGTATACCCACTTTGAAGACACCCTGTCTCCCGATCAGGCCAAAGAATTTGAACTGATTCCTGCCTATACCACTCTGCAAAGTTACCGGGACCGGGTGGAGCGTTTCGTCCGCAAGAATAAAGACACCCTGGTGATTCATAAACTTCAGCACAATATTCCGATAACCCGGGATGAACTGGATCAGCTTGAAAGGATGCTGTTTGAAGGAGATTTGGGGACCAAAGCAGATTACCGGAAGGAATATGGTGATGTGCCGCTGGGAAAGTTCATCCGGAGTATTCTGGGTTTGGACCAGGCAGCTGCAGAACAGCTCTTTTCGGAATTCATTCTGTCCGGCAACCTGAATGCCAATCAGATCACCTTCATTCATCAGATCATTTCCTTCCTGACCAGGAATGGAACCATCGACAAGGAAATGTTGTTTGAGCCTCCGTTTACCGACCTGCATGATCAGGGAATAACCGGGGTTTTTGACGAGGCACAGGTCATAAAAATCGTCAGGATCATTGACGCCGTGAACGATAATGCTGCGGGGTAAACATTCCTGATATTTGTGCAGGAAGTTGCATGGTGCTGACTCCTGAAGACCCGGGCAATTCAGCCGGGCGTTTCAAAAAGTCACTTACTGCAAATCAGAAATTGTCTTTTATATTTGAAAACGGAAGTCCTGAAGTGGACAAAACACCTACGTTGACCACCTCCCGGCAGAGTATCTGACCTGGTGGTCAGTTTGTCCGCGGAGAGTTAAAAATGGGCCAATGAATTAAATTTACACTTTGTTTTCATCATCATCCTCCTCAAAATAGAACTTAGTCTTGAAATCTTTCTTTTCCCTGATGTTTTGGCTGTAATTTATACGGGCCTTCTTTTCCCGTTCAAACATTTTTTTCATATCCGCTGCATTTGCCTGAAATGACATCGTATTTGTTATGGATATCTTCATGGCAAAATCCACTTCATTCTGGTTGGCTCCTATATAGGTAAAGGTCCAGTTTTTTAAAGAGAGTTCTTCAATCAGCTTCTTGATGGCCTCTCCGTCGTATTCCCGGGATGCATTTTCCTCACCGTCGGTCAGAATGGTGACCAGTACATTGTAATCTGTATAATTTTCAACTTCCTTCTTTAACCTGATCAAACTGAATCCCATCGCATCAAATAAGGGGGTCATTGATTCAGGCTGGTATTTTTTCTCATCAATCTGATCAAGTTTTGCTACAGGCTCGTTCTCCAGGAGGGTTTTAATGCCCATACCGTTGAAAGTGACCAGCGAAATAAAATGTTCCTGCTCCGGAAATTGTTTCTCAACTCCTTTCACCGTCTGGACAACCTCATTGAACCCA
>DAIDJX010000262.1 GCA_027451165.1 Prolixibacteraceae bacterium
CTTTTGTGACCATCATCTCTTCCCTGTTTGTGATCGCCGGCGCCGCTTTTCTGCTGATTTCCATCAACTGGAGACTGGGCTTAGCCGTCCTCACCATTGTTCCTGTAATTGCCTTTGTTTTTTTCTATGTTGGCCGGAAAGTAACGGTACTTTTCAGAAAAAGCAGGAAGATTATTGATGCACTGAACCGGGTTATCAACGAAAGCATCATGGGGTCTGCGCTGATCAGGGTGCTGAATGCCCAGCAACCGGAAAGTCAGAAGTTCCTGGAAAAGAACATGGAATCGCGTGATCTGGGGATATCGATTGTCCGCTTATTTTCTTTCCTGATCCCTATCATCATGTTTGTGTCCAACCTGGCCGTGGTAGCCATCCTTGCACTCGGCGGGCATTATGTGGTAATGGGCACCCTGTCGCTTGGTAATTTTGCCGCTTTCAACAGCTACCTTACCATGCTCATTTTCCCAGTTATGATGATTGGGTTTATGAGCAACATCATAGCCTCAGCCACAGCTTCCCATGGAAGGATCAAACAGGTGCTGGACCAGCCTCCACCGCAGGAAACCGGAACCGTACAGGCGGAAATCAAAGGCAAAATTGATCTGGCTTATGTATTTTTCAGTATTGGTGAAAAACCGATTCTGAAAAATGTCTCTTTTACCGTTGAAGCAGGAAGCAAAACGGCAATCATCGGCCCGACTGCTGCCGGGAAAAGTCAGTTGCTTAACCTGCTTACCAACATTTTCCCTCCAGATTCGGGGAGTGTACTTATTGATGGAATTCCGATTGACCAGTTTGACCGGGAAAGTTTTCACCAGCAGATTGGATTCGTTTTTCAGGACAGCGTGATTTTCAACCTTTCCATACGGGAGAACATTGCCTTTAACGACAAAGTCACGGAGGAATCCCTCCGGAAGGCCATTGAAACGGCAGAACTGTCCGATTTCGTTGAATCCCTGCCACAGAAACTGGAAACTATGGTTTCGGAACGGGGTACCAGCCTTTCCGGAGGGCAGAAACAGCGGATCATGCTGGCCCGGGCATTGGCGTTGAATCCCAAAATTCTCCTGCTGGATGATTTTACCTCGCGGGTGGATCCAAAAACCGAAAATAAGATACTTGAAAACATCCGGAACAATTATCCGGAATTGACCCTGGTATCGGTTACGCAAAAAATAGCCCCGGTCAGGAATTACGATCAGATCGTCCTCCTGATGGAAGGGGAGGTCATCGCCTCCGGAAAACACCGGGAACTGAAGGAGACTTCTCCGGAATATATTCAGATATACCGTTCACAACGAAGCACACACCATTATGAACTATGATCTGAATGCCCTTCCGGATAAACCGGGAAAGAAACTGCCTTTTTTTGCTTCCCTGAAGAAACTGATCAGTATCATTGGTGGCGAAAGGCGCAATATTTCTCTGGCTTTTATTGCTATTTTCCTCAATGCAGGGCTCAGTCTGACAGGGCCATACCTGGTGGGATACACGATTGACCACCACGTACAAACGAAAAACTATCATGGCGTCCTGCTTTTTGCCGGGATCCTGTTAATGGTTTATATCACCGCCTTTCTGGTCAACTTTGCCCAGATGCGGATGATGGGCGGCATCGGCCAGCGCATGTTGTACCGGCTCCGCAATGCAGTTTTCGACAAGTTGCAGGAATTACCGCTCGATTTTTTCAACCAGAATAAAGCCGGCGATCTGATTTCCCGCATTAACAACGACACCGATAAGGTAAACCAGTTTTTTTCCCAGTCGCTGATGCAGTTCATCAGCAGCCTGATCACCATGACAGGCGCCGGAATACTGTTGCTGGCGATCAACCTGCCTCTCGGATTGGCAACCCTGGTTCCGGCTGTTTTCCTGTGGCTCTTTACTTCAGGGGTATCCCCGTGGGTCAGAAGGAAAAATGAAGCCAGCCTGAAGAGCCTTGGAAATTTGTCGGCTGAGATCCAGGAAAGCCTGGCCAATTTCAGAGTGGTGGTTGCCTTTAACCGGCGGGACTATTTCCGCAAGCGTTTCGGGGAGGTTAACAAGGAGAATTATGACCGGTCGGTGACTGCCGGCATCGCCAACCACCTGCTTATGCCGGTGTATACCTTTGGCGCCAACATCGGCCAGCTGATCGTTCTTTCCCTGGGGATCTGGCTGATCATCAAAGGCCATTTTACGGTTGGTCTGCTGATCAGTTTTATCTCTTACGTGAATAGTTTTTACAATCCGTTGCGGCAAATGGCCGCTCTCTGGGCGAATTTTCAGCTTGCACTGGCCGCCTGGGACAGGATTTCCCACCTGCTCTCCCTGGAAAATAACCTCAGGGTACTGGAGAACAACTGCCAGGGAGCCGGACCTTCCCGGGGCCGGCAAACAACTACTGCCGGACCTGGGAAAGTCCGACTCCCGGAAGCTCCTGTTGTCCAGTTTAAAAACGTTTCTTTCACTTACCCGAACGGACGTGAGGTGTTGCACCAGATCAACTTCAGCCTGCAAAGAGGAAAGACCTATGCTTTTGTGGGTCCGACGGGAGGGGGCAAAACCACCACAGCATCGCTGATTGCCCGGTTATATGATCCAACCAAAGGCCTTGTTAAGCTGGATGGACGGGATATCCGGAGCTACACGCCCTGTGAGCGGACCTCTAAAATCGGGTTTATCCTTCAGGAACCCTTTCTTTTCACCGGAACCATACGCGACAATATCCTTTACGGAAACCCGGAATGTGCCGGATTGACCCCCGACAAACTGGAGAAAGCAATGGAAGATGCCCAACTGGGAACACTGCTGGAAAGGTTCGACAAGGGCCTGGACACGGTGGTTCAGACTACCGGCGATGGGATCAGTCTGGGACAGAAGCAGTTGATTGGATTCATGCGGGCCATTCTGCGAAAGCCCGATTTGCTCATCCTCGATGAGGCCACTGCCAATATTGATACGATCACAGAGCAGCAACTGGAGGCGATTCTGAAAAACCTTCCGGAAAACACCACCCGGGTGATCATCGCCCACCGGCTGCACACCATAGAAAATGCGGATGAGATTTTCTTTGTCAATTCCGGAAGAATCCTCCGTGCCGGATCTTTCCGGGAAGCCGTGGAGATGCTGATGCACGGGAAGAATGAAAGTTGAAGTGGCCTTTGCCGCCGGGGTGGCCGTACTGACTTTTGCCCTCTGGAGTGCCGTTAACCTGGTGAAGGGGGGATATTTTGACTGATTCTGTTAGAACCATACGTGCTATATGAACACAATACCCATCATCAGAAAGGGATCTTTTAAGGATTACAGGAACAGCGGTTTAGGCAACGGAATACTTGTCGGACTGGTGGTATTCGGGTTATCGCTGATCTTTAATCCCTTTTCAACCGCTTTGATGTACGGATTGCTTTCCCTGTCCGGGATCTTTTTGCTGTTTATCGGAGTAGGGTTCACGAGCGAAGAGTATTTCATCCGGAAGAAGAAAATTCAAAAGCTTTATTCAGCCAGATACGCCTTTCTGGATGAGCAGCACTTTACGCTGTACCCCGATTTGTATTTTGAAGGGGAATACAGGGGTTTCTGGATCCGTGTCATCCCGGTAACCAAATACCGTGAAAGGGGGAAACCCGTTGAATACGACATCATTGAAGCATTTTACGATTTTGAATCAGAATTGCCTGACACTGAAAGGGAGAAACAACTATGCGGGAACTATTATTTGGGCAATATCCAATTTGCCAACCATTGTGCAGGTTTTATCCCTAAGGACTGGCAGAATCCCGATTTCCGGGAGAACATCGACGGGCTGGTCTCCATATTAAGAAGGGGAAATCTGAAACCTTTATCCCCCAAGGACTGGCTGGATATCCATGGCAGGAGGCTGGAGGAAGCCCGCGACCTGGATGTGAAATCCAGGACAAAGCAAATTCTGAAATTCGGAAAACTGGACATCAGATACACCAGGCCGGAAAAGAATTGACTGATGATCGAATACATGGTTAGATACTGGATGAGTGTTGGCACACAATTTGTTATGTTAAATTCTTTTTGAAGAATTACCTATGAAACATTCACTATTCTTTTTTCTGATCATTACAGCACTCATCGGATGTATTCCAAACGATCCGGATTATCATTTTGATTACGAAATCGTTGTAGCTGACACTCCGGTGAATCTGGACAAGTTGAACACAATTTACGATGATTACAATTCTGATCTCCCTTACCCGGCCGCCAGAAGTGAAATATATTTTTCATCGAACAGAAACAGTTCCGGAAAAGATTTCGATATCGTTTGTAAAGCCATAGATATGTCTTATCATGAAAGTGACGAAATCCTGAATTTCAGCATTCCGGAAAATGATTCCTATTCGGTGTACCAGGCCAAACTGCTTCCTTATATCAATTCTGACTATGACGAACTGGGACCTTTGACTTTTTCAGACGACAATGGATGGGATTATTTTTTTTATGCAGGCAATGATTCCGGAAATTTAGACATTAAGTTTGTCTATACACCGCGCCTGGACTGGGGAACCTATCAGGGGCAGCAACGGCTGTATGGCCCGAAGAAGGTGACTTTGGTAAATTCGGCCGCGGATGATGGTTATCCGGCCCTCCTTCAGGATAAATCGCGTATGCTGTTCTGCAGCAACCGGGAAAATCAGCAGTTTGATATTTACAGTATTAATTTGAATACCGGAATGCCTCTGCACGAATTTTTAGCGGGCAAAAGTTCAGAACAGATCACC
>DAIDJX010000263.1 GCA_027451165.1 Prolixibacteraceae bacterium
ATCGATAAGGATCTGGAAGAAAAAATGGATATTGCCCAGAAAGCCTCTTCCATGATCCTGTCGCTGAGGCGCAAAGAAAAGATCAGGGTCAGACAGCCTTTGGCCAAAATCATGGTTCCCGTGCTGAGTGAGAGATTCAGGGAACAGTTTGAAGCGGTGAAAAACATTGTGCTTACGGAGGTGAATGTCAAGGAGATCGAATTTTTGAAAGACTCTTCCGGAATCATCCACAAGAAAATTAAGCCCAATTTCAAAGTATTGGGACCCAAATTCGGGAAGCTGATGAAAGAGATCAGCGCGGCCCTTGGGAAATTCAGCCAGGAGGAGATCAGCGCCCTTGAGCAAAGTGGCCGGTATGAATTCAACATTGGGAGTGAACAGGTAGTGATCCTACCGGAAGATGTGGAGATCAGTTCGGAAGATATTCCCGGTTGGCTGGTAGCCACCGAAGGCAATCTTACCATCGCACTCGATATTCACATCACGGAGGCCCTGAAAATGGAAGGGATAGCAAGAGAGTTCATCAACAAAATTCAGAACATCCGCAAAGAGAGTGATTTTCAGGTCACCGACCGGATCACGGTGAAAATCGGAAAACATCCTCTGTTAGACAACGCGGTGCTGGCGCACAGGGATTACATCAGCGCCCAAACACTGGCTGCAGGTCTGGAACTGGTTTCAGGTCTGACCAACGGGGATGCCAGGATGGTGGAAATTGAGCAGGGAGTGGAGACCCTCGTATGGGTGGAAAAATATACCCGGATATAATGGAATAATGTTTTCCGGATGGAAAATATTACTAACTTTAAAACGGGACGGAGATACAAAATTTAGAGGAATTAATTAACAAAAAGGATCATGGGAGAAAAAAACAGATATTCCGATGATGAGTTGCAGGAGTTCAAGGAACTGATCCTGAAGAAACTCGAAAAGGCCCAGAAGGACTATGAATTGTACAAAAATTCCATTACCCACAGCGACGGTAATGATACCATGGATACTTCACCCACTTTTAAAGTGCTGGAAGAAGGTGCAGCAACCTTGTCAAAGGAGGAAGCGGGCAAGCTGGCCCAACGTCAGCTGAAATTCATACAGCATTTGCAGGCAGCGCTGATCAGGATAGAAAACAAGACATACGGCATCTGCAGGGAAACAGGTAAACTGATTTCCAGGGAGAGGTTACGCGCCGTACCCCATGCCACCCTGTGCATTGACGCTAAAAACAGCCAGAGATAAGCACTTTCCGGGAATTAACCGGAAATTCCGGTTTGAAGGAGCATCAACAGGCTGTTCTGGCTTCTATGCTATCCTGCAAACCGGCAATAATGAAGGAATATGAAATTATCGAAGATTAAATTATCCTTTCTGATTATCTTTTTGGTCCTCCTCATTGACCAGGTGGTGAAAGTCTGGATCAAGACACATTTCACCCTGGGCCAGGAGGTGCATGTTTTCGGCAACTGGTTTATCATCCATTTTGTGGAAAACAACGGGATGGCTTTCGGATTTGAATTTGCCGGAGAATATGGCAAAATGTTTCTGAGCCTGTTCAGGATCATTGCTGTCGGCGTTATGGTCTGGTACCTCTTCCGGGTAACCCGGAAAGAAGCGCCTGCAGGCTTTATCGTTAGTCTTTCCCTGATTATTGCGGGAGCTTTCGGAAACATCATTGACAGTGCTTTTTACGGTCTGATTTTTAACCACAGCTATGGGCAGGTAGCCCAATTCCTTCCGGAAGGTGGAGGCTATGCCACTTTCTTACATGGGAAAGTCGTGGATATGCTTTATTTCCCGCTGATCGAGACCCAATACCCGGATTGGATACCCTGGCTGGGCGGTGAGGAATTCGTATTTTTCAGGCCGGTATTCAACATTGCTGATTCCTCCATAACCACAGGCATTTTTCTGGTATTGATTTTTTACCGGAAATTCTTTGCTGAAACTACGGAAAGGAAGAAAGAAGAGCCGGTGGAAGATAGCCCTGCCGAAACAACAGAATAAGATGGATTCCTCTTTTTACCTTTACAATTCCCTTACCCGTACCACGGAACTCTTCACTCCCCTGGTTCCCGGAAAGGCGGGCATGTATGTCTGTGGTCCGACGGTATACAGCAACGCCCACCTGGGTCATGCCCGTCCGGCCATCACTTTTGACCTGCTTTACCGTTACCTCCTGCACCTGGGTTACCAGGTCAGGTATGTCCGCAACATCACGGATGTAGGGCATCTGGAAGATGAAGCAGAAGAAACGGGGGAAGATAAAATTGCCAAAAAAGCCAGGCTGGAGCAACTGGAACCCATGGAGGTGGTTCAGAAATACATGAACACCTTCCACCGGAATATGGCCGACCTCAATACCCTGCCACCGGGAATTGAACCCAGGGCATCCGGACACATCATCGAACAACAGGTGATGATCCGCCGGTTGATGGAAAAGGGTTACGCCTACGGGATAAACGGATCGGTCTATTTCGATGTGGTAAAATATGACCGTGATTTCCGTTACGGCATTCTCTCGGGCAGGAACCTGGAAGAAATGATGTCCAATTCCAGGCAACTGGAAGGACAACAGGAAAAAAGAAATCCATACGATTTTGCCCTCTGGAAAAAAGCAGCCCCGGAACACATCATGCGCTGGCCATCGGAATGGAGCGAGGGCTTTCCCGGCTGGCACCTCGAATGTTCAGCGATGAGCACCAAATACCTCGGTGAGGTTTTCGACATCCATGGCGGGGGTATGGATCTCCAGTTTCCGCACCACGAATGCGAAATTGCACAATCCACAGCAGTACTGGGCCATCCCACTGTCCGCTACTGGGTGCACAACAACATGATCACCATCAATGGCCAGAAAATGGCCCGGTCGCTGGGGAATTTCATCACCCTCGATGAATTGTTCAGCGGGAACCACCCCCTGCTGACACAGGCCTATTCCCCGATGACCATCCGGTTTTTCATCCTTCAGGCGCACTACCGGAGCACCCTCGATTTTTCCAACGAAGCGCTGCAGGCAGCCGGTAAAGGACTGGAGAAACTGATGAAGGCCGTTGCCCTGCTGGACAAACTTAAAACTTCCGGATCTTCCTCTGCCGATATTTCCGCGCTGGAACAAAAATGCAGCGAGGCCATCAACGACGATCTGAACAGTCCGGTTCTGATTGCCCATCTGTTTGACGGGGTAAGAATCATCAACTCTGTATATGACGGTTCGGTTACCTTAACCGCTGAAGACCTCGAAAAACTCAGAAAGTTGTTTTATACCTATGTGTTTGACATATTGGGTTTGAAAAATGAAAGCAGCGGCACTGCGCAGCCCGAACTGATTTCCGGACTGGTGGAACTGGCGATGCAGATCAGAACCAATGCACGGAACAACAAAGACTGGGGCACCTCAGATTTTATCCGCAACGAACTGGCCAGGATCGGTATCGTGGTCAAGGACCGGAAGGATGGGTTTGAGTGGGAGATAAAGGGAGACTGAAGGGAATTTCGGATTTCGGATTTTCGATTTCGGATTTCAAAATGAACTGGCGTACTTTGCGCCTTTGCGAGAAACTTTAAATACGATTGCCATGTTTTCAGGGATAGTGGAAGGAACCGGGAAGGTTGCCAAAATAGAAAAAGAAAAGGACAACATCACGTTTACCTTGTTTTGGGATAAAGCTGATGAATTGAAGATAGATCAGAGCCTTTCTCACAATGGCGTTTGCCTGACCGTAGTTGCTGTTGATCCGGAAGAAAAAACCTACAAAGTGACCGCCATCCGGGAAACCCTGATCAAGTCAAACCTTGGTCTGCTGGAAGAGGGGTCGGAAGTCAACCTGGAACGCAGCATGACCATGAACGGGCGTTTGGATGGGCACATTGTCCAGGGACATGTCGACCAGACTGCCATTTGCACGGCTGTTGAGGCAGCTGAGGGCAGCTGGTATTACACGTTTGAATATGTCTTTGACAAAGAAAAGGCAAAACAGGGCTATATGACTGTAGAAAAAGGGTCCGTTTCCGTGAACGGAGTGAGCCTGACTGTGGTCAATTCCCGGGACAATACCTTCCAGGTGGCCATCATCCCCTACACCTATGAAATAACCAATTTTCACACCTTTCAGGTGGGGAGTGTGGTGAACCTGGAATTTGACATTCTCGGCAAATACATGAGTAAATTGCTGAAGTACCAATAGATCGACCTCACCCCCGGCCCCTCTCTGTGGCGGAGAGGGGTGCGCCCGATGAATGAAAAGCGTATTTACGGCAAATGTCATTCACGCTTTGTATTTTATTACTCAGATTGTAAAAACTATTAAGTAAATATGAAAACTGCCCATCCGCTTGCCCTGATCACCGGGGGTGCCCGGCGCATTGGTAAAGCCTTTGCCCAACACCTGGCTGCAAAAGGCTGGAACCTGGCGATTCATTACAACAACTCGGAACAGGAAGCTGTTGCTTTGATCAGCGAACTTTACGGATATTACGGAAGTCAGCAGTTTATGGTTGTCAAAGCAGATTTAGCTGTTGAAGAAGAAGTTGCCACCCTGTTTCCGCAGGTGATCACGAAAATGGGAGCACCGGATTTGCTGATCAACAACGCCTCTCTTTTTAAGCCTTCAACCATTGCTGCCACCTCATCCCCATTGCTGGAACAAACCCTGCAGGTCAATTTTAAAGCCCCCTTTCAGCTGATGCGTGATTTTCACCGGCTCAGCGGACAGGGAAACATCATCAATCTCGC
>DAIDJX010000264.1 GCA_027451165.1 Prolixibacteraceae bacterium
GAACATTCTCAAATTTATCAACGATCTGTTTGCAACGTTCCCTGTTTGATTCAACCACCTTAATGCGGTAATGATCACCCAGCTTCTCAATAGTCCGCATAGCAATGCGGCTCCCGCCGAGAAAAAGGATATTTCTGATCTCAAAAGGCTCTTTCCCTGTCAGATCGAACAAATGATTCTGTGCCCTTCTGGTAGTCAGGAAATAGACAAGATCCCCTTCTTCAACCCTATCCTTTCCGTCAGGAATGATGTTTTTGTTGTCCCTGTTAATGGCTACCGCAATAATCTCTTCCATTTCAGACGACAATTCGTCGAATGTACGTTTCAGGATTGGAGCATTTCCCCGGATTTTGATTCCCATCAGGATCAGTTTACCCCCGGAAAACTCAAATAATTGCCTTGTTCCGGTATATTTCAGGGAAGAAACAATCTCTTTGGCGGCCAGGCTTTCAGGGAAAATCAGTTCATGGACACCCATGTTTCTCAACTTTGCCCTGTATCTTTCCTGAAGGTATTCCGAATTGTTGATGCGGGCGATGGTCCTGCCCACTCCAAGATAGCTGGACATTACACAGGCCAGCACATTCCTTTCTTCCGAAGGGGTTACTGCGATAAACAAATCAGCTTTGGCCAGCCCGGTCTCCTTCAGGTCAGAAAACAGATGGGCAGATCCTGTATAGGTGATAAGATCCACATCCCGGCTCACATTGGCGAGTTTAACCGGATCATCGTCAAGAAGGATGATGTCGTGATTTTCGTTGCTGAGCATCCTGGCCAGGTGAGTTCCCACTTCACCGGCACCGGCAATAACAATCTTCATTTTGTCAATTCAGATATTGGTTGTTCCGAATTATGAATAAAAGTAGCAAAAATAACATTAATCTCAGGATTACCAGCTATTCATTTGGTAGTTCCCGCCTTTTGAAATCTTCCTGAAAGAATACCCTTGATAAATGTGCTGATTTTCAGCGAAACAGCAAACCATTACTGAATCGGGATTCTCCGGGCACCCTGTCTGAAAACATTATGCACTTGTTCCGTGTGAAATTTCGCGGATGGCCTGGAATAATCGACCACCACAGCCTTTACAAAGGGAAAGCCTGCTTCAGACAAAGGCAGCGTATTGACCACCACATCCGGCTCCCGGAGGATAAGGCCGCTCTCCTTACTACTCCACCAAATGGAAATTCCATCAAAAACAACAGCATTTCCACACTTGTAAAGAATTCGATCGGCATAATCCTTTTCCCAGGCCACCAGCGCCGGCTTCTCAAGTCCGTAATGCCTGATTACGGGATTTACCTGCCATTCCGGGTAATCCTCCTTCAGTACTTTTTCCGGGGCTAACAGGTAATTTCTTGTGCCGTAAATCAGATGCATCAACGGTTGTTCGGCCCGGTAAGCGATAATTTCCTTGTGCAGGTTGAAGCTTACCCGTGTATAAGCCGAGCTTAGCATCCCGAAGGCAATCAAACCTGTCAGGAACATCAGAAATTTCTTGTTCCTGGTTTCCATAAAGAGCACAAGGCAGACAATTCCCCCGGAGGTAACCAAAAGTGTCGTTACGGAAAAACTGAAATTTTGCAGCAATGCACCGGGCATCCGCTCTATCAGGTGTAAAGACCAGAGCATGGCTTTGACCAGAAACAGTGCGATTTGAGCCAGGATTTCCGGTACGACCGGCAAAAAGGAAGTGGTCAACAGGGCAATACCAAGAAAAAGAAATGCAAAGGAAAGCGGAACAACGACAAATCCGGACAACCAAAAATAAAGGGGAAACTGGTGAAAATAATAACAAGTAAGCGGAAAGGTGGCCAACTGGGCTGCAAACGAAACCGTGAACAAACTCCAGGCATAGCGAAAAATCCGGTTGGGAAATGTAAAAAGCCCTTCCATCAATGGCTGAAAATAAACGATTCCGGTCAGGGCCAGGTACGACAACTGAAACCCGATATCGTAAAGCAGGTTGGGGTTGAAAAACAGGATCACACAGGCGGAAGCAGCCAGTGTATTGTAAATATTAACCGGACGGCGAAGGTTCTCCCCGATGAGAATCAGGGAAAACATCAGGGCTGAACGCTGCACGGGCGGAGAAAAACCGGTTATCAGCGCGAATGCCCAGATCACGGCAAAGGCAAGGACGACATAAAGCCAGGTGGTTCGCTTCCTTTTCCTGAGAAATCCAAAAACTGCCCTGACCATAATGTAAAGTATGCCCACATGCAAGCCGGAAACCGACAAAACATGGGTGGCGCCGGTAGCTGCAAATACCCTGTTGATTTCCGGATCGATGGTTTTCCGGTAGCCCAGGGTAAGCGCAGATAAAAGATCAAAAGAGGTGCCCGTAATCCCCTTTTCTAAAAATATGTCGAGCATGTTCTCCCTGATTTTTTCCGTGAAAATAAACAAGCTGAATTCAGGGCTTTTTCCAATATCGGTAAAGTCGGTCTCCCTGAGATATACCTGGCGGTTTATTCCCTTAAGCGCTGCAAAACGCTTGTAATTAAACTCATACGGATTACCCTGGTTTTCAATGTTCACCGGTGTACGCCGGAATAAAATCCGGTTTCCCGGTCTGCTTTGGGACACATCAGCGGTTTTGCTGAAATAAACTAAAATGGTTTCCCGGTAATTTTTTACAGAATCTCCCTGCAGTATGGAGCAGATTCTGGCCTCAGCCTTAAAGCTTCCGGGCTTTTCGATCGGGGTTTCCCTTAAAATGGCCATATAGGTGTCCCCAACCACCAAATCAGGTTCCCTGTTCCTGAATTTTTCCGAAGCCATCCCGGCCAACAGAAAGAACAAACCAAACAGAAAACCGGGAACAAGGTCACCTGGGTTTTTCTTCCTTCTTTCTGCCAGAATAAGCCCCAAAGCGGTAAATAACAGCAGAACAGGTAAAAGACAGCTATTTACAACAGGAAGATGGGGCGACAAAAGGATGCCTGCCATCAAAGGCAGCAAAATCCGCACAAAGGGAGCACGCTGGAGGTAATCTTTCATTATTTGTCTGTTTTGGAGTAACACAGACAAATTTACAAAACTTTGCCGTCAGATTTCACTGACAGTGGAAATTACTTTCAGGCAAACTAAACCGGCACCCTGATTTTATATTTGGGGGTAACTTTCCCTTTCGAGATATTCATCAGCCTGTTTTTCATCAATTTACGCCGCAACGGTGATAAATAATCGATGAACATTTTGCCTTCCAGGTGATCATATTCGTGCTGGATGATCCTGGCGGCAAAACCGGAGAATGTTTCTTCATGAACCTCAAAATTTTCATCCTGATAACGGATTCTGACGGTATCCGGTCTTGTTATTTTTTCCCTGATCTCCGGCAGGCTGAGGCATCCCTCCTCTATCACAATATCTTCGCCGGGAGTTTCCAGCATTACCGGATTAATAAAAACCTTTTTAAAATCTTTGAGAGAGGGATCATCATCCGCTCCGGCACTGGCATCCAGGACAAAAATCCGGATGGAACGGCCAACCTGTGGAGCAGCCAGCCCCACGCCGTCAGCCACATACATGGTTTCCCAGAAATCAGTCAGAAATTCAGCCAACCCGGGATAGTCGGGAGTTATTGGCTCCGCCTTTTTCCTCAGAATGGGGTCGCCGTATACTACAATTGGAAATATCATCAGAGAAATTTTTGTTGTTCAAGATAAGATTGCAAAATAATGGTGGCGCTCACCCCATCCACGAGCGATTTGTCACGCCGGTCTGTTTTTTTCACTCCCCCATCGATCATCGCCTGAAAAGCCATGCGGGAGGTAAATCTTTCATCTACCTGTTTCACGGGCATCTGTGGAAATTTCTTTACAAAAGTTTTCAGAAATGGATTGATCCAGGCAACTGCTTCCGAAGGTTCGTTGTTCATTTGTACCGGATACCCCACCAACACCAGGGCCACCGTCTCCTTCTGAAAATAATCCTCGAGAAATGTCCAGATTTCGGCGGAAGGCACCGTAGCCAGGCGGCTGGCAATCAGCCGGAGCGGATCCGTAACTGCCAGCCCCGTCCGCTTTTTTCCGTAATCAATAGCCATTATCCTTCCTTCGACCATAACTTAAACTGAGTGCTATATTTAAGCCGCAAATTTAGCAAAATAATTTTTGGCAAAAGTTTTAAAGGGAATTCACAATGTCATTCCGTCCGCCAGCCTGCGGAGAGGAAGCCCGTCCGACCGGCATCAGCCGGGCTGTTTGAAATTCGCTGTAATAAGAGGATTTGTTACCGCCCGGCCCTGCTTCCACTGATGGCTTCAGTCTGAAAGAAAAAATCTTTTCAAAAGACCTTTTTATTTTAAGGTAATTCCCATATCTTTAGACTAACTCAAACACAATATCAGATGCGCATTAGATATTTTTATGTTTATATCCTTACCAACTGGGAGAAAAGTGTTTTATATGTTGGTGTTACAAATGATTTAACAAGAAGATTGACTGAACATTATTTTGGGATAATTCCTGGATTCACCAAACATTACAATTGCAAATATCTTATCTATTATGAAGAATTTAAGTACATTAATGATGCTATTTCCCGGGAAAAGGAGTTAAAAGGGTGGAGCCGGATTAAAAAGGAGAGTTTGATCAAAGCATTCAATCGCAACGGGAATTTCCTTAATGGGAGATATGGGTGGGAGCAAGTACACCGTTGGAGAAAGCAAACGACCAGAGCCCTTAATAGGTGCCTCTCCGGGCCAGTTCTATCAGATAGGCGG
>DAIDJX010000265.1 GCA_027451165.1 Prolixibacteraceae bacterium
TTGCCGGTCTGGTTGGTGATAAAATAGATCTCACCGTTACCGGTGGTCCGGTGCCCATAATGAATGGATTTGTCTTCCGGGAGTTTGCAGTCGGGTGGGCAACTGATTTTTTCAAATGCTTCTTCCATAGATAAACCATTCATGATCCATCCCTTACCCACTTGTCTGGTTTTCAGGTTGATACCATCCACATCGCCCCAGAGTTCCTTCGCCATAGCGGCAACCTGCTCATCAGACTGCGGCTGGTTTTGCAGACTGGGTGACCGTTTGGGTGCCGGGCCAAGCACGACAGCTCCTTCCTGGACCAGTTGTTTTATTTTTGACAGGACTTCCGGACGCATGGTCTCCAGTTCGGGCAATACGAGCATACGGTATTGTGTTCCGTGCGGCAGGGTGATCAGTCCGTTTTTGACCGTCATATCCCTCACCAACACTTCTGCATTCATATAATCGAACTGATAACCAACAGGCAGGGGCGGATCGGTTATCCCGGTCATCTTGGGAGCATCTTCACCGATGAAATAGGCGGCATCGGCCACATTCAATCCCTGCTGAAGCATGAAGTTGGTCCGCTTCAGATACTGGATATATACATCCAGTTGTGAGAACCAGGTATTCTTGCGGTTGAATTCATTTCCGAACCAGGCGTTAACTCCGGGATTTTTATCCTCATAGGGTTGGGTTATATAAACATGAAGCAATGTATTGTTGATCCCCTCGGCAAAAAAACGGTCGCCGCGTTGTTTGATGACAGCCGGGTAACGTGAAAAAGGTTTTCCGGAACAGGTATTTGATTCAGCAGAAATTTTGGTTTTCCCGTAAATATGCCCGCAGGAAGTGGCTGCCCGGTTTTCGATGTCACCCAGTTCTCCCTCGCTCCAGAACTCACCGCCGATCTCATCCGACTGGCCGCCATACATGAGGAACTCGCCGGGAAATCCCCAGTGACCGTAACATTCAAGCCAGGTATGTAATCCATGCTTGTGACTGATATCACGCAATCCGCCCACATAATCACAGGCCACCTTGTCGGCCACCATGCGGCGCACATCCCATAGGAACCGGTCGGAAGCAAGCTGACTTCCCACCACAGCTCCAAAGTATACCGGTAGATAAGGTAATGGATCGTATCCATAGCGTGTTTTGAATTCATCGATAAAAGCATCGGTAAAATTCTGCCCACCCATTTCATAGCTGTCCTGAACAACAACTTTGAATGTTTTCCGGTCAGCTTCCGGGATTCGTTTGAGGAATTCTCCCATGTGACCATAAAAATGTTTTTCCACATGCTGTTTGCTCATCTTGTCCACTTCGTACCCTGTAGCCTCAGGTGAAGCGGGACTGTTTTTGGTCCCTGTCGGGGTCATTCCAGTTCTCAGAATTTCCCAGTTTCCCTCCGGAACATCCCAGTTGATTGTACCATCCGGAGTCATGAATGACGAAATGTCTTTCACCGTAGCCGGATCAACGGCCAGTTTGCTGTTATCCGTTTCAGGCTGCACGCGCCAGAGGTAATCGGCCCAGTAGGGCAACGGTGTAGGGTGCATTTTGGCCAGTGTCTTTTCGCTGTAGCGTTCTACTCTGGGACCTGCTGATAATTCCACCTCCGCAATTCCACCGCCTTTTCTGGTATTTTTCAACTGAAGCCTGAAATGCCTGGAATCAATGGCCGGTAGGGTGATGACCACCGGGGCATAAGGCACAAATCCCACATGTAAAGCCGGATTGGAACGGTTCATGACAAAAGTTGACACACTTTTAAATTCCCCGTCATTGCCCTGCGCCCAAAGTTCGGCATTGGCCAGCATGGGTTGTGGTGTGCAGGTAACAGACAGGCTACGGGCGGTAAAAGGGGAGTCGGTATAAAAGTCAAGAACAATTTCCTGATTGGAAGGGAAAGGAATACCCGTTTTTGTGTCACCATCAAACAAAAGATTTGTGGCAGCAGAGCCTGTTGAAGATACCACTTTCCCGTTTTTACAAGTCAGAAACATTTGGTCACTTTCAGAAACCGGGTAGGCAATGACCTTCACATCCTGAAAAATCGAATCCGGCAGTGCCAGTTTGCCGGTAAATCTGCGGGGACCATTTACCTGCAGCCTGGAAGTGGTAAGATACCGCATGGCCTCAGAGGTTTCAACCCATGGACCTCCAGATTGGCTCCACCCAGGAGAATTGAAAATGCCTATCTCAATATTGAGTTCAGTGGCTGTTTTCAGTGCTGCATGGACAATCTCCCACCACTCATCGCTGAGCATTTTAACTTTACCATAAGGAACATTGTCCAACCCGATATTCCCGATAAACGCACGGTTAATCCCTGCTTTTTTCATGGCATGAAGGTCATTGACGACACCTTCTTTTGAAATATTGTCGGAAATCCAGTACCAGTAAACACTGGTCTGAATTGAATCCGGAATGTTTTTAAAACCGGATTCGATCCGGCTGAATTTTTGTTTACCAGAATCAGCTGTCTTACAGGAAGATGAACCGGTCAGCAAAAAAATCAAAAAAAGAGAAAAACAGAGGAAAACGGTTTTCAACAATGAGGCCATGATGTTTGATTTAATTTTTGTGATTTCAGATCCGCAAATTAGTCAAAGAAACGGATAAAACGTTTTAAAAATTTTGTTATTCACTTCAGGATTCATCCCTTTATCCAGCCATTGCCCGATCAGTTCATCCGGAACCAGTTCCTTTGATACTTTGGATTGCGGCATGTATTCAAATGCCATGTTGCATTCGCAAATCCCCTTCCAGTCGTCATTCCGGTAAATGGCATTGCAAAATCAAGAGAATGATAAAGATAATTTTACCTGGACTCATTGGCGTTTCCCATGTATGAACATCATATATATATATATTCATTCAGTGAGGATATCCATTTGAATTTTCCAGAGGAAATGAAAACTTTGCAGATGTTGTATTACCGTAGCTTCATGGAAGATTCCCTGACGTTCAGTCTCCCATTCAGGACAACAGTCTGAGGTACAAAAATTCCTTTTGACTCAATCCTGTCCAGGAGCAATCGTGCGGCTGTAGTGCCAATTTCATGGGTAGGTTGGGCAACGCTGGTCAGAGGGGGGTCAATCAACGGCGCCAGTTTTGATTCGGTGAAACCAACGAGCGCTACATCATCGGGGATCTTAAATCCGTGTTTCTTGAGCGCTTTCATGGCCCCAATGGCAGTAGGATCGTTTACGGCAAAGATGGCATCGGGAATATTGTGCATAGCAATCAGTTTTTCCATGACCCTTTCTCCGTCACTCATCAGTAAACCTGCTTCCATGATGCTGTTTTCACTGATTGGTAATTTGTGTTTCCGGTGGGCATCAACGAAACCGTTCCTGCGGTTTTGGGTAAACATCAGACCGCCAGGGCCGGCAAAATGAAAGATGTTTCTGAATCCCTGGTAAATCAGGTGTTCCGTAGCAAAAAAAGCCCATTTATAATCGTCGATCACCACTTTGGAAGTATCCAGTTCATTGGATACGCGGTTAAAAAGGACAAGTGGGAAGCCACTGTTTATCAGGTTTTTAAAATAATCAACATTTTTGGTTTCCAGTGACAGGGAGACGATCATTCCGTCTACCATGTTTTTTTCAAGGGTTTTGATATTTTCCAGTTCAGTGTTCGTGGATTCTCCTGATTGCATAATCAACACCTGATATCCTTTTTTTAGGAATACCTCCTGGATCCCAATGATCACTTCCGGGAAAAAGGAATTGATGAATTCAGGCACTACCACCCCTATCTGATTGCTGCATTGTTTCAATAAACTTTTCGCAATAGGATTGGGGGAGTAACCCATCTCCTTTGCCGTTGCCAGAATCTGATCCCTGGTTTCTTTGCGGATGTCGTATTTGTCGTTGAAAGCCCTGGAAACCGTTGATACGGAACATTTCAGTTTCCTGGCAACATCCTTAATGGTTACATGTTTCATAAGCTTCAGCAATTAAACCCGGAATTTTTTGATGTGTAAATTTAATCAATCCGACATTATTCCGGTAACGTTTTCGGAAATTTAAAACGTTTTCGGTAACGTTTCCGGAGAAAAAAATGGTATAATACTTACAATACTGATTTTCAGCCCTAAAATTTGTATCAAAACGTCTAACTTTTAGAAACCAATAATGACTGTCGCCGATTACATTGTCATCCTGCTCTTTTCCCTGCTCATTGTGCTGATTGGTCTTTCCTTTTCCAGGACTTCAGGGAAAGACATGAGATCATTTTTTGCAGCAGGCGGGGCTGTTCCCTGGTGGATCAACAGCCTGTCACTTTTCATGGGGTTTGTATCTGCCGGGACATTTGTCGTCTGGGGCTCCATTGCTTACACTTCCGGATGGGTATCCATATCCATTCAATGGACGATGAGTCTGGCCGGATTTATGGTAGGGTTCCTCATCGCGCCCAGGTGGCAAAAAACCAGGTCGCTGACTGCTGCTGAATTCATTTCGGACAGGCTGGGCGTTAACATTCAAAAAGCCTATTCCTACATCTATCTTTCCATCATGGTTTTTATGACAGGGGTCTATCTTTACTCTGTTTCTAGGATTCTCGAGGTTTCCACCGGGCTGTCGCTCTATTATGCCATAGCCATCCTTGGATTTATGGTCATTTTATATACTTCCCTGGGAGGATTGTGGGCGGTGGTGGTCACAGATGTGCTTCAATTCGTGAT
>DAIDJX010000266.1 GCA_027451165.1 Prolixibacteraceae bacterium
TTTATGAAAAAAAAGCTTATGAACAGCCTGCCGGTTTTGGGCAGGGCACAAAAACTACTATTAAAGATGAAGCTAACATTCCTGATTTTACTTCTCAGCCTGGTTCAGGTTTCAGCTACGGTTTATTCACAAGCCACCAGGTTTACACTGAAATCCGAGAATAAAAGTATTCTAACCGTTCTGCAGAGCATTGAAGAGACAAGCAATTTCAGGTTCTTTTTTCAGAATGAACAGGTGAATGTCAACCGCCAGGTTTCAGTTGACATAGTGGATTTGACAGTGGAACAGATTCTTGATCAGATTTTTGCCGGACAGGGTGTCAGTTACAAAGTGATGGAAGACAACCTGATTCTGCTGGGTACCGAAAAAGACATACGGAAAGCAGAATCCTTACCCCTGCAGCAGCAAAAATCTGTCTCCGGAACCGTCACCGACACTTCCGGACAGCCACTGCCAGGGGTGACCGTTGTTCTGAAGGGAGCAACCCAGGGAACCATTACCAATGCTGATGGAAAATTTACAATGGCCAATATTCCTGACAATGCCGTGCTGGTTTTTTCATTTGTAGGCATGCAATCCCAGGAGATTCCTGTAAGCGGGAAAAGCACCGTATCAGTTGTGCTTCAGGAGGAAAGTATCGGGATTGAAGAAGTGGTGGCGGTTGGATTCGGAACCCAGAAAAAGGTAAACCTGACAGGAGCTGTTTCCCAGGTTAAAATGGACGAAGTGGTTGGTGACCGTCCGGTGATGAATACCTCGACCGCGTTGCAGGGAGCTATTCCGGGTTTGCAGATCACACGGTCATCCATGCCAGGTCAGACCAACAATTCCCTGAATATCAGGGGAACGCTGTCAATCAATGGAGGTAATCCCCTGATTTTGATCGACAACTCCCCGGGAGATATCAACATGTTGAATCCCGATGACATAGAAACCATTTCCGTGTTGAAAGATGCGGCTTCTTCTGCCATTTACGGAGCGCGCGCTGCAGGCGGGGTGGTGTTGATCACCACAAAAAGACCGAAGTCGGATGCCCAGTTCAAATTAGACTACAATGTTTTCTATGGGTTTGAAAATTCCATCAACAAACCTCAGCAGGCTCCTTTGGTGGATTACCTGCAGGCATACATCGATGCTGGTTTTACCAATACCTACTGGTCCAACTCCCAGAATATGCAGAAATGGATCGGTTTTGTAAAAGATTATAAAGTCAATCCGGGCAATTACGACATCATCGGTGACGGTATTTATGTGGATAGCAATATTCCCTATTACCTGAATGAAAAAGACCTCTACGATAATTTCCTGACTACCGGGATGACCGCTAACCATAATTTTTCGGCTTCTGGCGGAACATCCACGCTTCGTTACAGGATATCAGCAGGTTACAGTAATGAAGATGGTCCGCTGCTTACCAGCAAAGATTCCTACAAAAGGATGAACGCAGGTGTTTTTCTTTCAGCAGATGTGACCCCATGGTTTACACAGGAACTGAATATGCGGTATACACAGGGCGACCGTGACATGTACGTGGATGAAATAGGAGGTTTGTATACCACCCGGCTGATTTCCTATTACCCGGAAGGTGACATGCCGGCTTCCCTGAGTCTGAACGGGAAAGACACCCCGATTTTTACGCCTAAAAATATCATACTGAACGCGAATACCGCACAAACCATCACGGAGAATCCCCGGATCATGTTTAAATCGATCATAAAACCTATGAAGGGACTGGACTTGATTTTTGAATATACATATGACCGGAACAATAACAACTATGACTACTTTTCCGGACAATGGATATACACTTCCATCCAGCGTGGTGAAGCAAAAACCCCGGCTACAGATTATTACATCAAACGGAAATATTTCTCGGCGGTGAACAACATCAACGCCTATGCTAATTATACCAAATCATTCGGAGATCATCACATTACCGCCATGGGTGGTTTTAACCAGGAATCCTATTATTATGAATACCTGAATGCCCGGGCGGAGGGTCAGGCAGTGTTGTCAGTTCCTTCCTTCGGCGGAGCTACCGGAACTACCCTGAATACTGACTCCTATTCGGAATATTCCAGCCGGAGCGGTTTTTACCGGATCAACTACAATTTCAAAGATAAATACCTGTTGGAGACCAATGGGCGTTATGACGGCTCCTCCAAATTCCCGAAAGATTCTCGTTTCGGATTTTTCCCTTCTGTATCGGTTGGTTGGCAATTGGGCAGGGAAAGTTTTATGTCATTTGCAAAAAAATACTTTAATGAACTGAAGTTGCGGGGCTCGTATGGTTCCATCGGCAACCAGGAGATCAGTCCTTACCAGTATTCCCCGGATATGTCGATAGGAAAATCTACAATTTGGGCAAGCAGCAACAAGCAGGTGACAATCATTGGATTACCTTCGCTCGTCAGCAGCAATTTTACCTGGGAAACCATCACTACACTGGATTTCGGAGCTGACTTTGCACTATTTAACTCCAGGTTACAGGGAACTTTTGATTGGTACCAGCGTGATACCAAAAACATGCTGACTGCAGGTGTAGTTCAGCTTCCGGCCACTGTCGGTGCGACCGCACCTATGCAGAACACTGCCAGTTTGCGTACCACCGGATGGGAACTTATGCTGAGATGGTCTGATAAAATCGGAAAACTGGGATACCGTCTGGGATTGAACCTTTACGACAGGATTTCAGAAATTAATGAATACTATAACAATCCTTCCGGAATTATCGGCACCTATTACGTGGGTCAGGAATTGGGTGAAATATGGGGATATCAGTCTGATGGTTACTATTCAATAGACGACTTTGCCGACACACAGCTATGGAAATTGAAGGATGATGTCACCAAAATTGAAGGGTATAATGTTAAACCAGGGGATATTAAATTCAGAAACCTGAATGACGACCCCGGAAGTACCAACCAGATTGATGCAGCTACTTCCACCCTGACCGATCCGGGTGACCGTTCCATTATCGGGAATACCACCCCCCGTTATCAGTATGGTTTTAATGCCGGTTTGAATTTCAAAGGATTTGATCTGAGCGTGATGCTGCAAGGAGTTGGAAAAAGAGACTATTGGCTGAGCGGTGCTTCTATTTTCCCCTTTGCCGGGGTTACAGCATCAGATGCCGTTTTCCAGCCTGTATATTCCAACCAGACCGACTATTGGAAACCCCTTAGCACCACTGTGGGAGATCCCAACTATTATGTGCCGGCAAATCCGGATCCGAAGCTCTTCAGGATATATAACCAGATGGAAAATATTGGTTCAAATACCAGGGTTTCTGATAAATTCCTGCAAAGTGCCGCTTATATGCGCGTCAAAAACGTGACACTTTCCTATACGTTTCCGGCGAAATGGATTAAGGGTTTGAAAATGTCACAACTGAAACTGTACAGCAGTGTGGAAAACCTTGCGACCTACACGACATTGCCCAAAGGATATGATCCGGAAAGCCTGAGCTGGAGTTACCCGTTCTACCGGACCATTTCATTTGGTGCCAACATTACTTTTTAACTAAAAAAATGAATATAGATATGAAAAAGATAATTACCATATTCATCGTCTTCGCTTTTGTACTGAACAGTTGCAATGACAGTTTTCTGGAGAAATACCCGCTCACTTCACTGGTGGAAGAAACCGCTTTTGAAAGTTATGATAACTTCAAAGCTTATATGTATCCGCTTTATGATATGTTCACTACTAACCTGATCCTGACCAATTACAGTGGTGTATTCGGTTCCGATTCCCATTACCTGGGCGATTTTTATGCCGGTTATGTTGAAAAGAAAGGGACCAGTGACATGAATCCCTATGCCTGGCAAACGGTACCGGAATCCACCACGGGAAACGGGTGGGATTTTACCAGGATCCGCAGGGTAAATATTATGCTTTCTCACATTGATGCCTGTAAAGCAATGACCGAAGCTGAGAAAAACCACTGGAAAGCTGTTGGCTATTTCTTTCATTCCTTTTGGTATATGATGCTGATCAACCGTTTCGGCGATGTTCCATGGGTAGAACAGGTATTTGATGAAACCTCTGAAGATGCCTATGGGGAGCGTATGCCCCGCAAGGAGGTGGCCGATAAGGTACTGGAGCGGTTGAAATGGGCGGAAGAAAACATCGGCAACTTTGCCTCTAAGGATGGAGACAACGCAATCACCCAAAACGTCATTCGTGCAGCGCTATCCAGGTTTACCCTGCGTGAAGGCACCTGGAGGAAATACCACAACCTGGGTGACTTCGATAAATACTTCACCGAATGTGCCCGGGTATCCCAGCTCCTGATGACCAGTTATCCCGCCCTCTACAACGGAACCGACGGCCAGCCGGCGGCTGGTTATGGTGAAATGTGGACCACCGAGGACTTGGGAAAGGTTCCGGGAGTCATATTCTACAAACAGTATTTTGCGGAGGTCGGATTTTACAACAACGGAAGTCATGTGGAGCATACCTCCACGGGAATGATGGAATTACCCCAGCATATCGTGGATATGTATCTCTGCAAAGATGGTAAAACAATAGCCAATTCACCCCAATATGCCGGTGACAAAACCATGTTCGCCACCTTCCGGAACCGGGATCCGCGACTCTATCATACTGTAATTCCTCCCTATACAATAAAAGCAACCAAGGGAGATTACCCTTCATGGTCTTTTACAACCAA
>DAIDJX010000267.1 GCA_027451165.1 Prolixibacteraceae bacterium
CCAAAACTTTTCCTTTTAATTCTGCCATTTTGTAAAATTTTATAGTTAGACATTAATTTTTTAATTGGACATTTCGGCTAAGCATTTATTATGCCAACCGGCTTTGGTAAGCCAAACCCCCTCCTGAATTGTCATTTTTTCACCATCCTGCAGTACCTGAAATTCGGAATTACTCCTTAATCTCCTGTTTTATTGTCATTTAAGCAGTATGACAAGCGATATGACAGAGTGACATATTTTCATCTATTATTGACAGGTAACAGGTCATAAAAAAAAGGCCGTCCTTCAGGACAGCCTTTTTTCTATGATTTAAAATATACTGTTATTTAGTTGAATCCGGCGCTGCAGTGGGGAAACTGGGAACCTGGTTGGGATCGGCAACATTCTGGATTTGCTCCTGTACCATGGAACGGTCCACTCCAGCCTGATTGCGGGGAATAAAGGCTGAACCCATAATAGCCAGCACCAATAATGCTCCGGCCAGGATCCAGGTGGTTTTTTCCAAAAAATCGGCAGTTTTCCTAACCCCCATAATCTGGGTGGAAGCCTGAAAATTGCTGGCCAGTCCGCCTCCTTTGGAGTTCTGAACCAAAACGATAAGTACCAGCAGGATACATACGATAAATATGAGGACCAGAATTAAAGTGTACATCTTTTCAATTATTTACGTTCAATATTCTTTATTTCTTCTATGCGGGCTGCAAAGTAAATACTTTTTTCCGGATATTTCAAACTTAATTTTTGAAACGCTTCTATTGCTTCCGTGAATTTTTTTTGTCTCACGAGAATATTGGCAAAATTCTCAGTAACAATCTCGTCGGTGAGGGCGGCGGCTTTCTCAGACAAGTCCACCGGATGGGAAGAAGACTCATCTTCCGCGAAAGTATTGAATCGGGCGCCGCTTTCCAGAAAATCTTCTATCAGCCTTGACTTACCGGATGCCGAAAGCCTGGTGGATTCTTCCCCGGTCAACTCCGGAATCTGGTACTCTTCGGGAAGCCGGACTTGCTTTTCCGACAGGCTGCTTCCCTTCATCAGGTTCCGGAGCCATTTCCGGTCAGGCGCCATGAGGGCAACCTTGTTCAGGATGTCTGCCGAACCGGAATTACCCGTGATCTCAAGGTTCCTGGCATAGAGCGCCCACCCGGCAGCAAACCAGGGATAATCACTCACCAGCTGTGCCGTCTGGGGAAGCGTTCCCTCCGAAAGCAGTGCGGAGTTTTTTAACAGTTTAAGAATTTCGGGCGTTTTCATTTACCAGTTGGCAATGGTGGCATTAAATATATCCTCCATCAGTTTGTCCAGAATATCCGGAACAATACTGCTTTCCACATCATTCAGACTCATGGAACTGGAGAAATCTTCATAAGCCGAAAAAGTTTTGTCAAAATCATCCTCGTGGTTCCTGTTGTTCGTGTATTTCAGCCTGACACTGACGGTCAACCGGTTTTGCGCTGCCATATCATCTTTCTGCACCGCCATCGGTCGTACTTCGTAACCGGTGATCTGTCCTTCAAAAACAAGATCGCCGTTTTCACTTTCTTCTTTCAGGGAGGTTTGGCGGATCAGCTTTTCCTTCAGTTTCTCCGTAAAATCACTGCTCAGGGCAGGGTTCACCAGTTTTGCCCTGTTGGTAAAATAATAAACAGAAAAGGTTTTTACATCTGCTGAAATGTTGGCTCCGGTAAAACTATAGATTTTACAACCACCCAATGTGGCAAAAATCAAAATGGCCAGCACCAGGTTACGGTAACGTCCGGCTTTCATGTCACTCCTCAATATCATATTCTTTGATTTTCCTGTAGAGGGTACGTTCAGAAATCCCCAGTTCCTGTGCAGCGAATTTTCTTTTCCCGCCATGTTTTTCCAGCGCCTTGCGGATCAGCTCGATTTCCTTGTCTTCCAGGGAGAGGGATTCCTCCACAAACTCCTCGGTGTCCAGGATGCTTTCTTTGCCCAATGTTTCAATTTGTATGGAAGTTGGACCCTTTTTCCCCGTAATCACCCCATCTTCAGTCTGATAAAGTTTCCGGATGATAGGGGCATGTTCCTCCAGATCTTCCTCTCCATGTTCATGAAGCAGGTCAAGGACAAGCTTTTTAAGATCGTTCATATCCTTCCGGATATCATAGGTGTCTTTTTTCATGTCGAACAACACCTGGTAGAGTATTTCCCTTTCGCTGGAAAAACTCTTTTCGTGCGGTTCATGGATAAGGGCCGGCAAATTCGATTTGTTTTCTTCCGGCAAATAGTTTCTGAGTACCTGCACGGAAATGTCCCGGTTCCGCTCGATAATGGATATTTGTTCCGTGATGTTTTTCAGTTGCCTGACATTCCCCGGCCAGCGAAAACCGGTCAGCAGTAACCGGGCATCATCTTCCAGCTTAATGGGGGGCATCCGGTATTTTTCCGCAAAGTCGGAGGCAAACTTCCTGAACAACAAATAGATATCATCAGGTCTGTTCCGGAGTGGCTGGATCAGAATGGGCACCGTATTCAACCGGTAATAGAGGTCTTCCCTGAACTTTCCCGCTTCAATGGCCGAAGGAATATGGACATTGGTGGCGGCGATTACCCTCACGTTGGTTTTCAGCATTTTGGAAGAACCCACCTTGATAAATTCCCCGGTTTCAAGCACCCTCAGCAGTCTGACCTGTGTGGACAGGGGCAACTCCCCGATTTCATCCAGAAAGATGGTGCCGCCGTCGGCCTCTTCAAAATAGCCCTTCCGGTCGGCCAGAGCCCCGGTAAAAGAGCCCTTTTCATGGCCGAACAATTCTGAATCGATGGTCCCCTCCGGAATAGCACCGCAGTTCACCGCAATGTATTTGCCATGTTTCCGGGAAGAATGCTGGTGGATAATCTGCGGAAAAATCTCCTTACCTGTACCGCTTTCCCCGGTGATCAATACCGATAAATCAGTGGGCGCGACCTGAACCGCTACCTCAATAGCACGGTTCAGGTCGGGGGAGTTCCCGATGATCCCGAAACGCTGTTTTATGCTTTGAACATCCATGATTATCCCGAAATGCGTGCAAATTTACACTTTTTCAGGCGGATCGATGCCTCTGTGCAGTGAATTAAACTTAAAATGAAGGCAAAAACCTATATTTGCTGTACAGAAAATCAATTTATTATGAAGTTTATCGCCATCATTCCTGCAAGATTCCAGTCCACCCGTTTTCCCGGCAAACCACTGGCGCTGATCCAGGGTAAACCCATGATTCAGTGGGTGGTGGAACAGGCACAGAAAGAACTGGAGCAGGTGTATGTGGCCACCGACCATGAAGAAATCGCCCAAGTTGTGGAGGCTTTCGGCGGAAAGGTGGTGATGACCTCCCCCGATCATCCCAGCGGAACCGACCGCTGCGCAGAAGCCGCCCGCATCCTGGAAGAAACAGTTGACTTTGAGGTGGTGATCAATGTTCAGGGGGATGAACCCTTTATCCGGCCCGAACAGATCAGGTTACTGAAGGATTGTTTTACTCCCGGTGTTCAGATCGCGACCCTGGTCAAACCGGCAGATGACCCTGCAGAGCTTGAAAACCCCAACAAACCCAAGGTGGTGGTGGACAAAGCGCACATGGCCCTCTATTTCAGCCGGTCGATCATTCCCTACTTTCGGGGAAAAGAAAAGAAGGAATGGATCAGCTTCCATCCTTTTCTGACACACATCGGCATGTACGGGTACCGGAAGGAGGCGCTGCAGGAAATTACCAGGCTTCCCGTGGGAGAGCTCGAAAAAGCCGAGTCACTGGAGCAGTTGCGCTGGCTGGAAAACGGTTACCGCATCAAAACTGCCGTAACGCAAACCACTTCTTATGGTATTGATACC
The DNA here is from genome assembly GCA_027451165.1 of Prolixibacteraceae bacterium. Lineage (GTDB taxonomy): Bacteria > Bacteroidota > Bacteroidia > Bacteroidales > Prolixibacteraceae > UBA1413. The sequence continues at coordinate 3,836 of DAIDJX010000267.1, forward strand.
CCGGAAGATTTGGCCTGGGTAATGAAACATTTTCAGGAGTTGATCGTCTCTTTATAAAACAGGCACTGTTTTTGTGAAAAGCAGCTATCGTGAAAAAAATTCTGGGAATACTGATTTTACTTGCAGGCATGACTCAACTGCCGGCTGAAGCCATGTTGACATCCAAGGATCCGGAGGGAAACCCTGCCGGAAAAACCATAGGGTTGTCCGAAGATTTTAAGATTTTCCCCAACCCGGTTACCAGTGGAAAAATTACAGTGGAATCATTCCGGCAGCCTCTGACAGAAATCAGGATTTCCAATCTTGTCGGGAAACCGGTGTACCTGAAAAAACTGAATCCGCCGGTAACCCGGCATGAGGTCGTAATAAATGATTTACCGCCGGGAATTTACCTGCTCAACATTAAAGGAGCAGACAACACTTCAAAAACGGTGAAACTGCTGCTGAATCCGGAAAAATAATCTGTCTTGAAAATGAAGTATTTGAAGGTAATAAGGTTGGACTGATGTTTAGTTTTATCTGTTTTTCTATCAAGGTTTTGATTATAGAATAAGGTTATTCATTTGGGAAAACGAAAACCTTATAGCAATACCAAACCTTGATAGAATAAAATTTCGACAAAAATCAAGGCTACCTTATTAGCTTATAAGGTTTTGGGGGAGAGAGAATGTCATCTTCTTTTCAACCCCAACACACCCAGCAAACCTCTCGCTACTTCCCTGGCCACTGTTCTGGTGACCGGGCTTTTCATGATCTGTTCGAAGGTGGAGGCCTGCCTGCGGGTAG
>DAIDJX010000268.1 GCA_027451165.1 Prolixibacteraceae bacterium
GCTATTTTGCCAGTCATGGCTGGAAGGACATTACCATTGCCTTCCCGGTCAACCTCCTGGAAATTGATGACATAAACCGGCTGGCAGCAGATATCCGGCTGAATCTTCTGGTGGAAAACGAATATTCCCTGGAGCTTTTGTCTGAACAGTTGACATCGCCGGCAGGTATTTACATTGAAATTGACACCGGGTACCACCGTACCGGGATAGATTCCATCAAAACCGCCCGTATCGATTTGTTGCTGAAACGCATCCTGAAAAACAGGCTGTTGCAGTTCAAAGGATTTCTGTCCCACACCGGCCAGACCTATGCAGCCACTTCGAGGGAACTGATCGTCAGCCGCCATACCGATGCCCTGATGAAGATGAGGTCACTGAAAGAATTTTACCTTCCGGAGTTCCCTGGCCTTGAAATCTCGCTCGGCGACACCCCAGCCTGTTCGGTGTGTGACAATTGGCAGGGAGCCGATGAAATCCGTCCGGGCAATTTTGTGTTTTATGACCTGATGCAATGGCAAATCGGCAGTTGCGCGCCGGAACAGATCGCCGCCACCGTGGTTTGCCCGGTGGTGTCCAAATTTATCGGACGCAGTGAAGTAGTCATATATGGAGGCGCGGTTCACCTGTCCAAAGAGTTTATCATCGGGCCAAATGGCAAAAAATGTTATGGAGGGGTCATTTCCCAGGATAACAATTCCGGGGAGAAAACCATCAGCTCCACCTTGTGGGTGACTGGCCTATCCCAGGAACATGGCATCGTCAGGGGGGAATTTGAAGAAATCCGTAAAATACAACCCGGCGACCTGCTGGAAATCGTGCCGGTCCATTCCTGCCTGGCTGCTGATCTGTCGGGGCATTACCTCACTACGGCCGGGGAAATTCTGCATAAAATGGAGAAGTGAATAATTTATTATCTTCGACAGGTAAAACATCCTGATTTATGATAAAAAAATGTCTCCTTTTGTACCTTTTTGCTTTCCTGCTTTTGCTTTGGTCATGCCGGCATGAACCGGCGGGGCTGGGTGAATTCGATCAGGTTTGCTTTCAAACGGAGGTATTACCTGTTTTTCAGAATTCCTGCGGTCCCTGTCACGCTCCATCCAAAGCGGAAGGGGGAAAGGACTTCACCTCTTACGCAGAGATTATGAAAGCGGTAAAACCGTTTGATGCTTCTTCGAGCAAGGCCTATACCGTGCTGACCGGGAAACCTTTCACCATGATGCCCCCTTCAGGGCCCCTGCCAAAGGAAACCCGGACGAAGATCTGGCTCTGGATACAGCAGGGCGCTGAAGAAACCACCTGTTCTTCCGGTGGCAACCCACCGGCGGTAACCACCCTGACCTGTTTTTCCAGGGATATTCTTCCGGTACTGTCCAACAGTTGCGGAATTTCCGGATGCCACAATGCTGCATCAGCCAAAGAGGGAATAGTCATTTCCAGCTACCAGACCCTGATGGCCTCCAACATTATCAAAGCCGGAAACCCTGGTTCCAGCGACTTATATGAAGTGATCACCCTGCCCGCTTCCGATAAGGATGTTATGCCCCCGAAACCATATTCGCCTCTTTCAAAGGCAGTTACTGATTCAATATACCAGTGGATACTGCGGGGCGCCAAAAATGAAACCTGCGCCTCGGCTTGCGATACCACGGGTAACATCACCTGGGGCGGGGCGATCCAGACAATTATCCAGAATAATTGTCAGTCGTGTCACAGTGGCACCACCCCTTCCGGCAATGTAAAACTGACAACTTACGCGGAAGTGGTCAATGCTGTTAAAAACGGCAGACTGTTGAGCGCTATCAAAAGAACTGCCGGAGTTCCGGCTATGCCTCCTTCCACCCCGCTTTCCACCTGTGACATCCGAAAAATGGAATTATGGAAAAATCAGAATTATATTCAATAAATCACTGGCCGTCCAGGATAGGCCTGGTTGCCTTGATTCTTCTGCTGATCGCCGGCTGCTATTATGACAATGAAGAAACCCTTTATCCGCAGACCAGCAGCGGATGCGACACGGCCAATGTCACCTATACCGCTTCAGTGAAACCAATTCTGCAGTCATACTGCCTGGGTTGTCATTCCACTGCGGCAGCTCCTGCTTCCGGGAACAATGTGCGGCTGGAGAATTATACCGACCTGAAAACTTACGTCACCAACGGAAAGTTGTACGGAACAGTCAGCCAGGCTTCCGGATTTTCCCCGATGCCCAAAGGAGGAGGGAAGCTGGATAATTGCACCCTGCTTAAAATTAAAAAATGGATAGACGATGGAGCGCTTAACAACTAAACTGAAAGACTTTTGTGTGCTGATTCTTTTCCTGGTGTTGTTGCCTGTACAACTTTGGTCACAGTCAGATACCACTGTAGTGGCGGAAGAACCAGAAATTGATTACGCAAGCGGCACTTTCCATTCCACCAGGATCATCAACGGGCACTCAGTGGAACAAATGCTGCAACGACAGCTGGAATTCCGCATTTCCCACCGTTTCGGGGAGACCAGTTCCGGGGCGTATAACCTGTTTGGTCTCGACTTTTCCCAGATCCATTTCAGCCTTGAATATGGAGTCAAAGACTGGCTGGAACTGGGTATCGGCAGAAGCAACTTTGAAAAAACCTTTGACGGGTTTGTTAAAGTTACCTTATTGCGGCAATCCACCGGTGACAGGAACTGGCCTTTTCACCTGACCTATGTGGGATCCACAGAGGTTACAGGGTTGAAATGGACCAATCCGGCAGCTGACAATCCCTTCAGCTCCCGGATGGCTTTTGTCCATCAACTGCTGATTGCCAGGAAGTTTTCCAAGTCGCTGTCCATGCAACTTACCCCTGTGTTTGTTCACCGCAACCTGGTGGGCGAAGCCATAGAGCCCAATGATCTTTATGCACTGGGCATCGGTGGACGGTATAAAATCACGCGGAAGGTTTCTTTTAATGCAGAATATTTTTATGTTTACCGGCAGAATGCCAAATATCTGGATCCTCAATTCTACAACCCTTTATCGGTTGGATTTGACATTGAGACCAGCGGGCATGTATTCCAGCTTATGCTGACCAACTGCAGGGGGATGCGTGAGGGAGGCTTCATCGGGAAAACCACCGGCAACTGGCTGGATGGAGATTTCCGGCTGGGATTCAATATTTCAAGAACATTTTCATTATAGTATACCTCACCCCCTACCCCCTCTCCAAAATGGAGAGGGGAGAAAAATGAATGGAATATATAAAACACTAGGTTAATGAATAGAAAAACCGATGAAAATGACCCTGACAATTACATCTGGGGCATATTTTATTTTAACCGGGATGACCTGCGTGGAATAGTTCCCAAGCGCAACCGCTGGATGGGCTGGACGCTCAATTTTGCACAACCACTGGCGTGGGTAATTTTGTTGGGGATTGTGGCGTTTGCAGTACTGATGAGCCACTTTGGGAAATGAGGCTGTACCAAAAGCTCTCTGTGTAACTCTGTGCAAACTCAGTGTAACTCTGTGTATTTTTGTAATTTATTGTTACACAGAGTCTCACAGAGTAATACACAGCGTTTCACAGCGTAAAAATGCAAAGAAATTTATCTTTTAATACAGCCTCATTTCTCAGGTATGTTTTTCAGGGTTTCGACGAGGAAATCCCAGAATTTCTGAACGGTGGCGATGTTGACCTTTTCATCCGGTGAATGAGGATGCCTGATGGTCGGGCCGAAGGAAATCATGTCCCAGTCAGGGTATTTCCCTCCCAGGATACCACACTCCAATCCGGCATGAATAGCCTTTATCTCCGGAATCTTACCGTACATTCCCTGATAAACCGACTGCATGGTCTTCAGGATAGGAGACTCCATGTTGGGTTTCCATCCGGGATAGGCTCCAGCAAATTTCACTTTTGCACCGGCAAGGGAGAATAGTGAATATATTCTAACTCCTAATATCTCCTTGGCCGAATCGACAGAACTGCGCATGAGGCAGTGGACCGAAACGGTATGCTTTTTCTCGTCAGAAACAACGATTGCCAGGTTCGTGGAAGTCTCTACCAGTCCGGGCATCGAATCGCTCATGCGGATCACCCCGTTCGGACAGGCAAGAATGGCTTTGGTCAATTTTTCCTGGGTCTTTTTGTTCATAACCGTTTTGGGTGCATCAACCGGTTCAATGGTCACAGTAAAGTCAGGTTCAGTGGCTGAAAGTTCCTTTTTCATGACACCGGTAATTTCATCAACCAGTGTCACAAACTCCTGGATTTTTTTATTTTTCACAGCCAGCAGACCAAAAGCTTCCCTGGGAATGGCATTCCTGAGGTTTCCCCCGGAAATGGAAGAAAGACGCACCCCCAGTTCGCAAGCAGCCTTACCCAGAATCCTGAAAAACACCTTATTGGCATTTCCTCGTCCGAGGGAAATATCAATACCAGAGTGGCCACCTTTAAGCCCGGTGACACTCAGGTTAACTCCAGACCAGCCTTTGGGCGTCTTTTTGGGCTTATAGCAGAATTTCATAGAGGCATCTTCTCCGCCGGCACAACCCACATAGAGTTCGCCCTCATCTTCAGAGTCAAGGTTGATCAGGATATCACCCTGTAAAACACCGGCTTCCAGCCCGTTGGCGCCATCCATGCCGGTTTCTT
>DAIDJX010000269.1 GCA_027451165.1 Prolixibacteraceae bacterium
GATCCGGGCGTTGATGGCCGTGGAATCGCTCTACAGGCGAATAAGCAACCAATGGATCAGGCTGTTGACCGGAGGAATTTTACTGAGTTTGCTGGTGTTTTTCTTCCCTCCGCTCTGGGGGGAAGGCTATACTTCCATTTCAAAAATTTTTTCCGGACATGGGCAAGAATTGCTGAACAACTCCCTGTTTTTTGGGTGGACAAATGAATCCGTAAGCCTGATCATTTTTATTGTGGTACTACTTCTCCTGAAGGTGGTAGCTACCGCTTCAACCACAGGAGGCGGTGGCGTGGGTGGTGTATTTGCCCCTTCTCTCTTTATGGGAGCTATTGCCGGCTATGGTCTGGCTCTGGCCATGAACACTTTCCTGGGCACCCAGCTGCCCCTGGAAAATTTTGCCCTGGCCGGAATGGCCGGCATGATGGCCGGCGTCATGCATGCCCCGCTCACCGGCATCTTTCTGACCGCAGAAATCACGGGAGGCTATGGACTCTTCATTCCCCTGATGATTACTTCCACGGTGGCTTACCTGACCATCTTCCGCTTCGAACCACATTCCATCTATTCCAAACGGTTGGCCCTCAAAGGCGATTTAATCACCCACGACAAGGACAAAGCGGCCCTTAAACTGATGCATACCCGTAACCTGATCGAAACCGATTTTGAAAAGCTGAAACCGGATGCTACCCTGCGCGACCTGGTGGGGGCTGTTTCCCGTTCACACCGGAACCTTTTTCCGGTTGTCGACGATGATGGTATCCTGAAGGGAATGGTTAAGCTGAGTGAAATCAGGACCATGATATTTGAAACTGCCCTTTACGACAAGGTCAAAATCAGTGAACTGATGTACATGCCCAAATATTTCGTCTCTCCGCGTGACAGCATGGAGGAGGTGGTCAGCCGCTTCGAAACCTCAGGAAGATTTAACCTGGCCGTCATCGACAATGGAAAATATGTTGGTTTCCTGTCCCGGGCGACGGTCTTTTCCCACTACCGGGAATACGTGCGTCAGGGAACCAGCGAATGAGGGCTCCGCCGGAAAATTTCCCGTGCATAAAGAACCCCAAACAGAATGGTGAAAATCACATTCGCCGAGGGGATCACCGACTCTTCCAGCCAGAAGGAAGGGAGGAAGAGTAGGGTGGTTTGCGCAGCTGCATAAAGAAACCATCCGGTCTTTTTTGTTTTCCACATCAGCAAAACTCCGGAGAGCGACAGCAAGTACAAACCCGTGAACAACAGGAAATACACAGTGGTAAAGCTGGAAACATCCCCGCCTGCGGCCTGGTTTTCAATCAATTCCCTGGCTGCATTGTTCCATGTCGCTGCAGCCAGGTAAACGATGATAGCGATGCCATTCCCGATGAACGACAGGATACACAATGCTTCCAGCAAAACGGTCCGTTTCTGATGCTCCACTTCTGTACATTATTTCCTTCCAAAAATAATGGTTTATGGCAGGAACTCTCTTTCTCCTGCAGTGAAAAAATTGTACTTTTGACCGCATAAATCAAAGAAAACCAACAAAAATGAAGAGAGATCACCAGGTATTCGACATCATACAGAAAGAGCGTGAACGTCAGACACATGGCATAGAATTGATTGCCTCCGAGAATTTTGTGAGCGACCAGGTACTGGAGGCCATGGGATCGGTCTTGACCAACAAATATGCTGAGGGCTATCCCGGGAAAAGATATTACGGAGGCTGTCAGTATGTGGACCAGACCGAACAGCTGGCCATCAATCGCCTGAAACAATTGTTTGGCGCTGCCTGGGCGAACGTCCAACCCCATTCCGGAGCGCAGGCCAACCAGGCGGTGCTGAGCGTGGTGCTCCAACCCGGAGATACCTTCCTGGGCCTCAACCTGGCGCACGGAGGTCACCTGTCCCATGGTTCACCAGTCAATTCCTCAGGTATATTATACAAGCCGATGGCTTACCATGTGAAAGAGGATACCGGACTGGTTGATTATGACCAGATGGAGGAGCTGGCCCTGAATGTAAAGCCTAAGCTGATCATCGGAGGCGCCTCTGCTTACAGCCGCGAATGGGATTATGCCCGGATGCGGGCTATTGCCGACAGGGTGGGGGCTGTTCTCATGATCGACATGGCCCACCCGGCTGGTCTGATCGCTGCAGGATTGCTGAAGAACCCCCTGGATTATGCCCACATTGTCACTTCCACGACCCACAAAACGCTCCGTGGCCCCCGCGGTGGGATCATCCTGATGGGTAAAGATTTTGAAAATCCCTGGGGACTGAAAACTCCGAAAGGCGAAGTGAAAATGATGTCGGCATTGCTTGATTCTGCCGTTTTCCCCGGAATCCAGGGCGGACCGCTGGAGCATGTAATCGCTTCCAAAGCAGTTTCCTTTGGAGAAGCCCTTGACCCCTCCTATAAAATTTACCAGTCGCAGGTTCAGCGTAATGCTGCTGTGCTGGCTTCAACACTTATGGATCTCGGGTATAAGGTGATTTCCGGGGGAACAGAAAACCACTCCATGCTGATCGATTTGAGGACAAAACACCCCGATCTGACCGGGAAACAGGCCCAGGCTATCCTGGAACTGGCCGATATCACCACCAATAAAAACATGGTTCCCTTCGACAGCCGCTCTCCTTTCCAGGCTTCCGGAATCCGTCTCGGCACCCCGGCCATTACCACCCGTGGCCTGAAAGAAGGAGATATGACAGAGATCGCCGGACTGATTGATGATGTACTGTGTCATGCGGCGGATGAATCATTTGCGTTGAAAGTCAGGGAGTTGGTTAACCGGAAAATGAAGGATTATCCGCTGTTTGCCTGGTAACTTCCATAGATGAGCAGTTTACACATCATCCTTCTGTTTATTGCCGGACTTGCCTCCGGTTTCATCAATGTCATCGCAGGTGGCGGTTCATCCATTACCTTGCCGCTGATGATTTTTTTAGGCTTAACTCCGGGTGAGGCCAACGGCACCAACAGGATTTCCATTTTGATGCAGAGTGTAGCCGGTGTGGAGACCTTCCGGAGAAACAAAGTCATTACCTTTTCCGAATGGTGGAGACTGACCCTCCCTTCTGCATTGGGAGCCCTTGCCGGAGCCCTGACGGCCGTGGAATTGAATGAGGAAGTGATGAAATGGAGCATCGTGGCCTTCATGACCGTGGTTCTTTTGCTGGTAATCTTCAAACCGGAGGTCTGGATTAAGGAACATGCCACCAATGCGACCGCTTCCAACAAATACCTCCAAATGGTGATCTTTTTCCTGATCGGCTTTTACGGCGGTTTCATCCAGGTAGGGGTTGGTTTTATGCTGATCGCCGGATTGGTCATGGGTTGCGGATTTAACCTGGTAAAAGGTAATGCCATGAAGGTACTGATTGTAATGGTTTTTACCGTAATTGCCCTGCTGGTGTTTGTAGCCGATGGCCGGATCAACTGGCTGGTAGGTGTTGTGACCGGTGCCGGAAGCATGCTGGGCGGCTGGTTGGGGGCAAAGGTGACCATCCGGGGAGGCGCAAAGTATGTCCGCTGGTTCCTGATCGTGACGCTGATCGCAATGATCCTGAAACTGGCAGGAGTGTTTTGAATCTTAAGTCTTAGATGTGTTACCAACGGTATTAATGTTGGACATTGGTTATTTTATTTAGGATTTCGAATGTACGATTTCGGATTGAAAGGCAGGAGCGTCTGTAAGTAAATCCGAAATCTCAAATCCGAAATCCGAAATCAGGAGAGGGCCCAGGACCCGTAATTGATGTACGGCCTCACATCGGTGACCATCATTCCTGCTGCCCTTGCTGCTTCCATGCCCAGAACACCATCTTCAAAAACCTGACAATCAGTAGGTTTTACCTTCATGAGTTCTGCACACCTCTGAAAAGTCTCCGGTTCCGGCTTATGGCGGGTTACATCATCGGCAGAAACTACAAATTCGAAATAAGGAGTCAGCCGAAGCTCCCGGAGTTGCAGGGTTGCGCTTTGTCTGCTGGCGCCGGTCCCGACTGCCATGGGCAGTACGCCGTGATATTTCCTGATGATCTCCACCACCTGGTCTATAGGCCTGATCAGGTGAACCGATTCCCAGAAGGATTCCTGCTTCAGCCTTGCCAAGGCACCAGGGGAAATCTGCAGATTGTTTTCTTCAATGATCCTTTGAGCAAAGGCAATGGTCGGCATACCGGTCATTTCATATACCAGCCGTTCGTCGAATACAAATCCGATGGAACTGCCGATTTTGTGCCAGTTCGCCAGATGCACCGGCAGCGAATCGGAAATCGTTCCGTCGAGATCAAAAATCAATGCTTTGGCTTGTGGATAAACCTGTAATGCCATTCAGGAAATTTCCGGCAAAATTACAAAAAGCACCTTCCGTAACCTATTCAAGTCATAGTTATTGCCCAATATTTAATGATAGCTTTATTGAAAAAGTAAAAAATTCTGTCAGGAAAAGTATAGTTTTGCATTATGTTCTTTTATCACAAGGGTTTCCTTATGTGGTTCGCCATCTGGTCGATGGTTCAAATCTGAAATTGAAGTAAATCCGAGATCGTACATCCGAAATCGTACATCCGAAATCCGAAATCAATTAAATCCGAAATCGTACATCCGAAATCCGAAATCAATTAAATCC
>DAIDJX010000270.1 GCA_027451165.1 Prolixibacteraceae bacterium
ATAATTCAGCCGTTCACCCGGAATCTTATTCAGTGGTCGAAAAAATAGCCGCTGACCTCCGCTGCGGCATCAAAGACCTGGTGGGCAACGACCAGTTGCTGGGGGGTATCGATCTCCGGAATTACGTTTCCGGAGAAGTCGGATTGCCCACCCTGACTGATATCATCAGCGAATTGAAAAAACCGGGACGTGATCCAAGGTCTTCCATTAAAGTTTTTGAGTTTGCAGAAGGAATTTTCAGGATTGAAGATCTGCAGGTTGGCATGGTACTGCCCGGAATTGTGAACAACATTACCCGTTTCGGGGCCTTTGTGGATATCGGGGTTAAACAATCGGGACTGGTGCACCTCTCCGAAATGGCCAACCGCTACATCAGCGATCCCAATGAAGTGGTCAAACTGCATCAGCACGTCCGTGTGAAAGTCATTGATGTTGACCTGGAGCGAAAAAGGATCCAACTATCCTTAAAACAGGTCAATCCCTGAATAATATGAACCACAAAAGACACAGAAGAGCACAAAAGTAAAAATTATCTTATGTGTCCTTTCGTGGCTTATGTGGTTCAGATCTAAAATCTTCTATTCTTCTTCTTCGTCTTCGTCGTATTCCTGGCTGAATTCAATTTCCAGGAACTCTTCTGCTTCATGAACCAGTTGAGCTATAAGGTCTTCGTTCTGAGGTTCATCATCTATCCAGTGAATCTCCTGGTTACTCCAGAAATCCTCAATATCGCTCTCAATGATAAATCTTGGGTTCTCATTGTGCACCACGTAAATTGTTTCGGGCGCTTCCTGTGAATTGTCGGCGAGAAGAAATTTTGGCAGCATGGCTTTAAATTTTGTTATGCTCAAAAGTAGTTGTTTTTAAATAAATCAGGCAAAAGTTATGTATTTTACTGATAAAAATTAAGATTTCTTCCTTAAATCAAGCCTTAATTATCCAACTCCACTACAGTGATACCTGCTCCTCCAAACCGCACATCTTCATCATGAAAAGACTTGACAGCAGGTTCCGTACGGAGGTAATTGCGAATGACCTCTTTGAGGATACCATAACCTTTCCCGTGGAGGATACGGAGTTGACTGATGCCAAACATGATGGCATCATCAATATGGGTCTGCATCAGGGTCAATGCTTCTTCCGCCCTGACTCCCCTCAAATCGATATCCGGTTTGAAATTCATCCGCTTTTCACTGTAATCCAGCGTCATAGCCAGACCGCTCCTGCCTTTCTTCTTTTCCTCTTTTCCGGCTTCTGTTTTACTTACTTTTTCTACCGAAGAGAGTGAAACAGTCGAAATCAGCTGTCCGAATGCCACCACTGCATTTTTTTCATTGAAGTCGACCAGATCTCCTATAATTCCCTGTCCGGCCAGCCTGACTTTATCCCCGATTTTCCATTCCGTTTTTTCCGGTTCAGCAATTTTTTCTTCCGGTTTCGGAAGGGGAACGCTTTCTTTTTTCCTTTTTTTCTCCCTGTTTTTCAGGCGTTCCATCTTCCGGGCTATCGGGTCATCACCGCTCTGCTCCTCTTCCAGATCTTTCTTTACACTTTCCAGTTCTTTTCTGATTTCGCGTGTGCGTTCCTTTGCGGCCTGGGATTCCCTGATCTCCCTGATGGTATTCTCAATCTGGCGGTTGACGCCCGCCAGTAATTGTTTGGCTTCCTCCCGCGCAGCTTTCAGAATCTCCTTTCGTTGCTGCCTGATTTCTTCCAGTTCCTTTTCATAGGTACCTGCCATTTCATCCATGGTTTTTTCAACCTTCCGGATTTTCTGGCGCTTGGTTTCCCAGTAGTATTTATCGCGGGTTATGGATCGCAGGTTCCTGTCGAAATCAATCTGTTTTTTGCCAATTTTTTCTGTGGCTTCCTGTAAAATGTTCTCCGGGAGGCCTATTTTTCTGGCGATTTCAAAGGCAAATGAGCTTCCCGGTTTACCGATCTCCAATATAAACAGTGGATTCATCTTTTGCTGGTCATACAACATGGCGCCGTTCACAACTCCTGGTGCTGAGGTGGCAAAATGCTTCAGGTTGGTGTAATGGGTGGTTATAATACCAAAGGTTTTTTGTTGGTTTAGCCGGTTCAGGATGGCTTCCGCTATGGCCCCGCCCAGCATGGGTTCGGTTCCTGTCCCAAATTCATCAATCAACACCAGTGTCCGCTCATCACTGTTCCTTAGAAAATATTTCATATTCAACAGGTGAGAACTATAGGTGCTGAGGTCGTTCTCAATTGACTGTTCATCGCCGATATCAATGAAGAGCTGGTGAAAAATCCCGGCTTTGCTGCCTTCCTGAACAGGTATGGGCATCCCGCATTGCAGCATGTACTGGAGCAGCCCCACCGTCTTCAGGCAAACAGATTTACCCCCGGCGTTGGGGCCAGAAATCAGTAAAAGGTGCTGCTCGTCGTTCAGATAAATATCCAGCGGAACTATCTGACGGTTTTCTTTTTTCAGCGACAGCACCAGCAAGGGATGTACAGCCTCCTTCCAGGAAAATGCGGAAGTATCATAAAAATCGGGTTTTATGGCGCCAAAATCAAGGGTCAGCAAGGCTTTGGCGCGGACAAAATCGAGCTCCCCCATCAGCTCATTGGCGTATATCAGCTCATCAATGTAGGGGCGGATGTCATTGCTGACCAGCGTGAGAATCCTGATGATCTCCCTCCGTTCGGCATATTCCAGTTCCCTGATCTCATTGTTGAGCTCGACAATTTCTGCCGGTTCAATGTAGCTGGTTTTCCCGGTGGCGGATTCGTCATAAACGATGCCTTTCAATTTCCGTTTGTTGGCAGAGGACACCGGAATGACCGCCCTGCCATCGCGGATGGAAACTGAAGCGCCTTCCTCAGCCCATCCTTCCTGAACAGCTCTTTTCAAAAGGTGCTGTAGTTTTCCGGAGATGGAAGATTCGAGGGAAGCAATTTCCCTACGGATTCTGGCTAATTCCGGGGTCGCATTATCCTTTATTTTTCCGGATTTATTCAGAATGGCGTCAATCCGCTCACTGACAAAAGGGTAAACTTTCACTCTGCTTACTTTCATTGCCAGAAAGGGGAAGGTACTTTCTTTCCCTGAATGGAAAAACCCTACGATGGCCTTCAGGGTATCGAGCGCTCTTTTCAGGTCGAAGAGCTCCTCAACTTCCATAAAACGACCTTCCAGCCTGATTTTGTTTAAGGCATGTCTCAGGTCAAAATAATGGGAGGCTGGGAATTGAGGAAACTCACGGATAATGCGCTGGAATTCGTCGGTTTCTCCAAGTTGTATCCTGAGAAGGTCAAAACTGGCGCTGAACGCCATATCGTCGACCGCTTCGATACCCATCGAACTGATGCACCGGCCTTTCAGCATCTCCCGGATACGGTCGAAACCAACCTTTACTTCAAAATTCTCCGGATAAATATTTTCCATCAATTAAATTTCGGATTTCGGATTTACGCCCTTCGACTTCGCTCAGGGTAAAATTTCGGATTTCATCTAAAATCTTTTAGTCTGGTGTCTTTTAGTCCTGCTACCTGTACCATTTCCTGTCTCCCGGTAAAAAAGTCCATTACGCTTTTGGCTTTTTCTTATCCGGGTAACGGATGGCCCACTCATCCCAGAAGAGCCTGACCTCCTGTTTCATTTCCTTATGCAACGATAGAATACCGATCAGGTTGGGGATGGTCATCAGGGCAATGGTTATCCCGGAGAAAGTCCACAAGATGGTGGTATCGGTGAACGAAGCGATAAAGAAGCCGAGGACAAAGACAATGCGGAACCAGAATACACCTTTGGAGCCTACCAGGAAGGTTATTGCCCTGTCGCCATAATAGGACCAGCTGATGGCCGTTGAGAAGGCAAAGAGGAAAAGACCAAAGGCGACAATATAGCTGCCATAACTGCCGAACCAGCTTCTGTTAAAAGCCTGAACAGTCAGCGGGGCACTGTGGAGCAGGGATTTTCCTGACATATAACAGCGTTCATCGGCAAGCCTCCCGTTCTCGACCTTCAGCTTCCCATTGAATGGCTGGTTGTTGCAGAAAACTTTTACCTCTTCGGCCACTGATCTGGAATGGATGATGGTCAGGTTGGACTGGAGCGCTCCGTTTTCAATCCCGATTTCTCCGGTAAACAGAGGCATTTCGCTTTTATTCCTGAGGTAATAATAGAGTTTTTCTGCGTCTTCCGGTTTCTTATCATCGAAGGTTTGTGAAAGGATGTATAAATCGGCCGATTGGAATTTATTCTCAAATTTCTCGGTCCATACTCCGGAAGAGAGGATGGTTAACCCGGTGAGCATACAAATAATGATGGTATCAATAAATGGTTCCAGTATGGCAACCAGTCCTTCAGAAACCGGTTCATGGGCGCGGGCAGCAGCATGGGCAATGGGAGCGGAACCCTGTCCGGCTTCGTTGGAGAAAAGACCCCGGTTCACTCCACGGTTGAAGGCATAGGCTAATCCGGCGCCCAGAAAACCACCGGTAGCAGCAGTTCCTGTGAAAACATCCCGAAACATCATGACCAGGGAGGGTATAATATTGTCGTAATTGTAAACGATGACTGACAAAGCTCCCAGAAAATAGACGATGGCCATAAAAGGCACCAGTTTGTCGG
>DAIDJX010000271.1 GCA_027451165.1 Prolixibacteraceae bacterium
GGAAACCCGCTACCCTTGGGGTAATTATAAATCAATACAAACGGATATGTACCTTGCATGCACGAAAAATGGACCCGGATTTTTCATGGCAATCCCGGTATTATGACAGGCTTATCCGTAATGAAATTATCTTTCGAAAGGTATCCTGGTATATCCGGCTCAATCCGTTTCACGCAAAATCCTGATTTTTTAAAAGTCAGATTGAATGCCTACCCTTGTTGCAACCTGTACCTTGCGGGTGACCGGCTGGTCTGTTTTGTAAATATTCTGGTAAAATAGGAGGCGCTCCGAAATCCCGTTTCCTCACTGATTTCCCTGATGCCCTTCTCCGTGGTAATAAGAAGAAATTGAGCCCTTTCCACACGTTTACGGATCACAAAATCGCATGGGGCCAAACCGGTGATGGATTTGAAAATTCTGGAAAAGTGATCTTTTGAAAGACAAGCCATTTCAGCCAGTTCATCCACTTTTATTTCTGCCGACAGGTTATTCTGAATATGATGCAGTATGGGCTGGATATTGTACTTCACCATACCGGATATGTTGTAGCCCGGAGAGGAGTCTAAAAACCTGGAAAAAATTTGGGTAAGAATTCCAATGGTTTCCAGTTTTTGTCCGGGGGATGCATAGTTTACATTTTTTGAAAGCCAGAATTTTGTCTGATAAACCTTTGGATTATCGTGCGGCAACTGCAATCCGGGATGGAGGGCGGAGAGTCGTTCAAAAAGCAGATAATCAAGTTCCCCTGCCTTAACTTTATGGTGGAACGTAAACATGCTGAAAGGGTCCAATCCTCCAGGATATTCCGTACTGACGTGAATGTAAAACTGAGACAAGCCGGGATGAAAGTGGTAGGTGCAGAAATTGAAAGCCGGAATCAGATAAAGATATCCATTTTCAACACTGGTTTTTTCCTTTCCGGTCACCAGCAGGCCTGATCCCTCAGCTACCAGGTATATCCGGCAAAACGGGCTGATGATATCCCTGTACTCTCTTTCCTCTTCGAAACGCTGGAATGAAAAATTCCGGAGATGAAAAGTGAGTGATTCCGGTAGTGGTTGTGATTGCATTGGTTTTCAGTATTTGATCAGACTGGATATCAGACCAAAAATAACAATTAATCTTGCCGGAAAATCACTTAATTGTATCAAATTTCAACGGAATAGTTCATGAAAGGATGCGTATATGTCGTTAAGTTTGTACAATAATATCCTGAATTTTATCATTTTGGGGATAATGAAACCGTAAACCAATCAGAATCCTATGGAGACACCTATTTTTGCAGGAATTCTGCTGATCGCTTTAGGGGCATTTTCATCCGGAAGTTTTGCCGTACCTTTCGGAAAGATCATAAACTGGAAATGGGAAACCTATTGGACCATTTTCAGTCTGGGGGCATACATTATTTTTCCCCTGCTTGCCTGTCTGATTTTATCCCCGGAATTTATACCTGCCATCCGTACGGTTCCTACCGCGACGCTGATCACCGTGTTTTTGCTGGGAGCATTGTATGGGGTGGGGAACCTCTCCTTCGGACTTGCCCTGCGTTACCTGGGACTTTCCCTGGGTTATGCTTTATCCCTTGGCCTGATGCTGGCCATTGGCACCCTGATCCCACCACTGATCGACGGCCGGCTTCAGCAGATGCTTTCGGGATCCGGCGGAATGCTGCTGATCGGCGGTGTTGTAATCGCCTGCCTGGGAATTGCCCTTTCCGCATGGTCTGGTATTCTGAAGGACAAGCAGGTATCATTGGCCGGGAAAAAGGAAAGTGTCGGTGAGTATAACCTGTCAAAGGGAATTATGGCGGCTGTATTGGTGGGCATAACCGGTTCGGCCATGTCGTTCGGCTTTGAGAGAGGATTGCCCATTTCGGAAGAAGCCGCCCGCCAGGGGACTGACCCCCTCTTTACCATGATGCCGGTCATGGTGGTGCTGCTATCCGGCACTTTTGTCACCACCCTGATCTGGTGTGGTTATCTCGGATTCCGGAACAAATCCCTGAAAGATTATGTTTCAGCTGGAAAACCTGGACATACCAGATTCAACTACCTCTTCGGAATACTGGCCGGACTGTTGTGGTTCTCCCAGTTTATCCTCTACGGAATGGGAAAAAGCAAGATGGGTCCCTTCACCTTTACTTCCTGGGGCATTCTCATGGCATTGACCATCGTGTTTGCCACGGTATGGGGCGTGTTCAGGAAAGAGTGGAAAGGGGTGTCTTCCAAGGTAACCTTCCTGATGATCCTTTCTCTGATCATTATTATTGTTTCGTCGTTTATGATCGGCATCAGCGGGTCATAATGAAAATTTTAATAATTTGAAAATGTAGAGACGCACTATAGTGCGTCTCTACAGAAAAATATATCATTTATACCTACCTATGAATTCCAGAGAACGAATATTGACAGCGATCAGCCACCGGGAACCTGACAGGGTGCCGCTCGACCTGGGGGCCACGCCCAGTTCCGGGATATCGGCCATTGCTTATTCCAACCTGATGAAACACATTGGCAGGGAGGAATTGCCGGTACAGATTTATGATGTGGTGCAGCAACTGGCTCAGCCGGATATGTCTGTATTAAATCAGTTCGGAGTGGATGTGCTCGACATTGGCAGGACTTTTAATGAACGGCCGGAAGACTGGAACCCGGTGACCATGGCCAACGGCGCCGGAGCCTTCTATCCGGCCTGGTTTAAACCGGTCAGAATGGATGACGGTTCCTATCAAACCTACGATGACGACGGGCTTAGGATGCTCTCCCGGATGCCTGTGGGAGCCACCTTTTTTGATCAGACTTATTTTCCTTATGTGGATGGCTTCCCTGACAATTATGATACCCTGGATGCAGAAATGGGAAGGATCATGTGGGCGAGGCATGCACACAGCCCCTGGGATCATGCCGGAGATCCGGGATTTTGGGAAAAATTACGTGAAAATACCCTGAAACTCAGGCAAAGCACCGACAAAGCCCTGCTGGTGGTTTGCGGCTGCAACCTTTTCGAGTGGGGAACTTTCCTCCGGAGGATGGACAATTTCCTGATGGATCTGCTTTGTGATCCCTATAACGTGGAAAAACTTCTGGATCAGTTGATGATCAGACATCTGGCTACGTTGGAAAAAGTTTGCGCAGCGGTCGGGGACATCGTGGACATCATCCGTTTCGGGGATGACCTTGGAATGACCACCGGACCGTTTATGGAAGCTGAAACCTACCGGGAATTGTTCAAACCCCGGCACAAGATACTTTGTGATTATGTGAAATCGCACAGCAAAATGCATACTTTCATTCATTCCTGTGGCTCCATTTCATTATTAATGCCCGATATGATCGAGGCTGGGATAGAAATTTTCAATCCGGTGCAAACCAATGCCTGGAGAATGGATCCGGTGTTTTTGAAAAAGGAGTTTGGTAATGATTGTACTTTCTGGGGTGGAGGGATCGAAACCGCTGGCGTTTTGAACAGTAAATCCCCGGAAGAAATCAGGGAGAAGGTGTTGGAACGGATGGAAATTATGTCACCTGGCGGAGGATTTGTTTTCAATACCGTCCATAACATTCTTCCGGATGTTCCGCCGGAAAATGTAGTAGCTATGTTTGATGCGGTAAATGAATACAATGATAAAAAAAAGTGAAAAGTGCCCTTCGGCTCCGCTCAGGGACCGGTCGTAAAGTGAAAAGGGATAAAGTGCCGAAGGCACACCAGTATGGTAGAAAGACGTCCCCCCAATCCCTTGCGCCGCTGTTTGAAAACCGCCGCTGTGACCCTGAAAAATGAAAAAAAATGAAGAATATGCAAAAATCTGGTTTGTTATTATTTATGTTGACCCTGATGATTCTGTTATTCTCCTGTTCCACCGGAAAAAAGGAAGCTGTTTTTCCCGAAGACCATGCGGCAAAGCTCGAATGGTGGAAGGATGCCCGGTTTGGCCTGTTCATCCACTGGGGGCCGGTATCTTTGAAAGGCACAGAGATCGGGTGGTCGCGGGGGCGCGAGATACCTGTTTCAACCTACGATTCCCTTTACCTGCAGTTCAACCCGGTGAATTTCAATGCCGATGAATGGGTGTCGATCGCTAAAGCTGCAGGGATGAAATATATTGTGTTCACCTCGAAACATCACGATGGCTTTTGCAACTGGGACACGAAGTACACCGATTACAACATCATGAATTCCCCTTTCAAACGGGACATCATGGCCGAACTGGCCGAAGCCTGCAGAAAGCAGGGAATGGCCCTGGGATTTTACCATTCCACCTGCGACTGGCACCATCCCGACTTTCCGCTGACCAGTCCGGGCGGGGGAGTGGTCCGGGAGGTTTCCGATCTTGACCGGTATACGGAATACCTCAAAAACCAATCGGTGGAGATCATCGAAAAGTATGGTCCGCTGCTGGTCATGTGGTATGATGTTCCCCAGCGGTTTGATTCCGTGAGGGGGCAGGGATTGATCAACCGGATAAGGGAAGTGCAGCCGGGGATTTTGGTAAACAACCGGACCGGTGCCAAAGGAGATTTTGATACTCCGGAGCAACGGGTAGGCGGATTCCAGATCAAC
>DAIDJX010000272.1 GCA_027451165.1 Prolixibacteraceae bacterium
CTGATCGCCGGACAGCTGAACCTGGAATTTGGAACCTATTCGGTTTCCTTCCAATCCCGGCTTAGCAAAAACTGGCTCTCCCCTTTTACGGATGAAACGGTCATCCGGCTGGCAAACGAAGGGAAACGAAAAGTATTGGTGGCAGCACCCTCCTTTGTCACCGACTGTCTCGAGACCATTGTGGAAATCGGACAGGACCACAACGCCCTTTTCCACCTGCACGGAGGAGAAAAACTGCAGCTGGTGGAAAGCCTGAATGCCGGACAAGCCTGGGTTAATTTCCTGGGCAGCATGATCCGGGAAGTTTTGTCAGATCGGATGGTCTGATTTTTTCCGAAATTTATTTTTGCCGGGCATCCTTTTATACCGGATGACTTTGTGTCGGATCATCACTTTTCTGAACATACTCCCGTTTTTCATTTCCATGCAGTAAAATTCCACCCAACCCTTTGGAATTGACACGAAAAAATCGTAATTTGTTATCCTCCGGTTAATGCTGCTACCTGTGAAGTTCTTCTGCACGTTTGACGAATTATTCCAGTTCTCAATAAACAAAAAATATCCCTATGAAAAGGATTTCAATGCCCGGACATTTACTGATGTTCATTTTATGTTTCTGCTTTTTTGAAGGTTTTTCGCAGAAAACAAATAAAGGAACCGTTATTGGAAAAGTTACGATCGATGAAAAAGGGCAGGTTACCCTGCTTCCTTACAATGATCCCGTACGCTGTGCTGACCCGGTCCAAAACCAGACAGGGCAGATTCAGGTAACAACCGGTCAACGTATGGATATTCACTCATCGACAGCAACCCAAGAAACTTCTACCGGTGAACCCCTTGTTTCTCCGGTCTCAACTGAAATCAAAGGGTACCCTGATCCCCTTAATATCCAGCCCCATTGTTCGGGAGAAGAGGCTGTCCGTAATGCCGGGGCTCCCGAAATGGAAGAATTGTTGAAAATCACCGGAATGCAGGTAACATCTTCCGGGGAAGTCAAAGCAATGACAGGTAGTGCCCGGATCGGGTATGATAAAAACACAGAGTCCATACTATCTGCTGCACCTGTTGAATTGCTTTCCCTATCGGGGAGCCTTGCTGTCCCAAATCTCACCTATAAGTCCGGTTCATCGAGTTGTACGGTGACCGGGACCACCATTAATCTAACTTTTTCGGTAATAAATAACGGAACTGTTTCTGCCGGAGCAAGTACCGTCGGTTATTTTCTTTCAGCGGATGTCAGTATTTCCAGTGAACCGAATTACAAAATAGGATCAAATCCGGTAGGCACACTCGCTGCAGGTGCATTTAGTGAGGAAACCATTACAGTCAATGTAGCGGATAAATCTGTTCCCTGTGGCTCCTATTACATTTTCTTCTGTATTGACTACCTGAAGGAAGTAGCTGAGAGCAGTGAAACGGATAACGATTGGTATATTACTTCGCCAAAAGTTGATGTACCCTGTACACCAAACCTCGATCTTCTATCAGGGTCGTCCTCCCTGAATGTGACGGGGACCAGCATTTCACTCACCGTTACGGCAATCAACAATGGATCAACCACCGCCGGGGCCAGTACACTGGGATATTTCCTTTCGCCGGATGCAAATTATACCACCACGCCAAACTACCTGATCGGGACAGATGCAGTACCTTCTCTGGCTGTCGGGGCTACCAGCACTCAAACACTGAGCGTGGATGTTTCCATGTCGTCGGTTCCCTGCGGAACTTATTACGTTTTCTTTGTCTTTGATCATACGAACCAGGTGACCGAAAGCAACGAGAATGACAACATCTGGTATTTCTCTTCCCCGACAGTGACCATTCCCTGTGTACCCAACCTGGATCTGTCATCCGGAACTGCGACACTGAATGTGACAGGAACCACGGCGACCATTGGGTTGACAGTGATCAACAACGGATCCACAGCAGCTCCTGCGAGTGAGTTAGGGTATTACCTTTCCCCGGATGTTTCCATAACCACAACACCCAATTACCTGATCGGAACCGATGCTGTTCCTGCATTGGCCGTCGGAGGGACCAGCGCGCAATCCCTGACCAAAGATGTGCTGACTGTGACACCACTTATCCCCTGCGGAACCTATTACGTCATTTTCTTTATGGATCACCTGAAGCAGGTTACCGAAGTGAATGAATCGGATAACATCTGGTATTTTACCTCACCCCAGGTTACGGTGCCATCAAAGCCGAACCTGACTTACCAATCCGGTTCAGGCACTTTTACGGTAACCGGGACAACGGTAAATTTAAAAGTTACAGCCATCAATAACGGAAATTGCACTTCCGAAGCCTGCAATGTCGGTTATTATCTGTCACCGGATATATCCATCACTACAAATCCCAATTACCTGATAGGAACCGGGCCGATTCCCTCTCTTTCCCAGGGTGCAACCAGCCAGTTAACCTTTGTAAAAGATGTCCTGACAGTTACTCCGCTTGTTCCCAAAGGCTCCTACTATTTGTTTTTCTGCTTTGACAACCTGGACCAGGTGGCAGAGTCCAACGAAAACGATAACGATTGGTATTTTACCTCTCCTCAGGTTAATGTATCGACCACCTGTACCCTGGGCGCTTCACCTGCCGGCAGGTCAGTCACTTCAGCCGCCGGGTCAACCAGTTTCTCGGTTACCGCCGGTTGTTTATGGACGGCCGTCTCCAACCAGGCCTGGTGCACACTGACGCCTTCCTCCGGGACAGGGAACGGAAGCTTCACCGCCAACTACACGGTGAATACCACCTGCAATCCCAGGACAGCCACCATCACACTGAACATCGCGGGAGGCGACCCGGTCACAGTAACGGTCACCCAGGCTGCCTGCTCTCTCTCAATGTCCCCCACAGCAAAAAGTGTTTCTGCTGCCGGTGGCACAACCTCATTTTCTCTGACGACCAACTGCAACTGGACTGCTTCCAGCAACCAGCCCTGGTGTGTGGTTTCTCCCTCTTCCGGAACAGGAAACGCGACAATTTCAGTCGATTATACCACAAATACTTCCTGTGGGGAAAGAGTGGCAACCATTAGTTGTACAACTTCCGGATGCAGCCCTGTTCCTATTACTCTGACCCAGTCAGGTTGTACCCTCATTTCAGTCAGTGATCTCATTTTGGATTGTACAGCCGGTAGTGAGGTACTGATGTTAACCACCGGCTGTTCCTGGTCCATCTCCAGCAGCCAGTCGTGGTGCACCATATCGCCTGCTTCCGGTACGGGGAATAAAAATGTGGTGGTAACCTGCACCGCAAACAATACAGCTTCCAGCCGGTATGCCACATTATCCATAACCGTTCCCGGATGCACCCCGAGGCTGGTAAATGTGACACAGCCGCCATGCGGTGTTTGTACCCTGAATGTAAATCCACTGAACCAAAATGTACCCAAAGCAGGCGGGTCAAGGTCGTTTGCAGTGAACTCCGTGGGAAGCTGCACCTGGACAGCCACCAGCGACCAGGCCTGGTGCAGCGTCTCCCCGGCATACGGAACCGGGGATAAAATCATAACGGCTACCTGCACTGCAAGTGCCGTACCCTTGCGCACAGCAAACATTAGCGTGACCATTCCAGGGTCCCCGGGTCTTACCCGGACAGTGACGGTCACCCAATCGGAAGGATGTTGTCCGCCTCCGGAACACTTCAATGTAGCCTGGAGTATCACCGCGAATGACACCATGAACGTTTTTGTCCTGAAAGCTACACTTGACGGGATCAATCTTGAAACAGAGGATGAGATCGCATTGTTTGACGGCAGCATTTGTGTGGGAGCCGCAAAACTGTCAGAGGTCATTGACAATTCACATCCCTTATACATTAAATCATCAAAAGATAAAGGTACCGCAAACGGATATACGGAAGGTAACCCGATAAATTACAAATTCTGGGATAAAAGCGGAAGTAAAGAAATAACCGGTGTAACGGCCTTTTATTACAGCGACCTCCCTGGTTGGTCCACTTCCGGCAATTTCAAGAGTGCTGCTGTTTCTTATGTAACCCTGACTGGTTTATCTACCGGAATATCATCAGTCCGGCTGCCGGGGATGGATCTCCGGATATATCCGAATCCAACCGAAGGGAAGATTTACATTTCAGCAGGGAACGTTTCCCTGAAGGATTCAAAGATAACGGCCATTGATGCTCATGGCCAGATTATCTTTGAACAGATCATCGGGGAAGACCAGGGTACTATTGATTTCTCGGGAAATACAAGAGGATTGTATTTCCTGAGAATTTCAGCGCCCTCCTGGTCAGTTACGGAGAAAATTATACTCAGGTAATTGAGAACAAGATTCTTCAGGTATGTACCTGTCTATTTTCTGATAAAACGATAAACCTTGACGGACTGGGGAACCTTCACTACAAAAACGGAGTCTTCCTTTATAGTCAAATACTTTTGTTCCCTGACTTCTACTTATTGCAGGCAGAAAAAACTATTTTTGATGTCGCAATCAGAATTTATGCTTATTTTTTTTCTCACTTTGCTCGGCCTCTTTCTATCGGTATTACTTTTGTATTTCAATGTAAAAGA
>DAIDJX010000273.1 GCA_027451165.1 Prolixibacteraceae bacterium
ATCATTCTTCAATACCCAGGAGGGCTCTTTGCCTGTTAACCGGTCTACAGGGCCCAGGTCAAGATCCATGCTGGCACTGCCGGCGCTGGTAGGGTTCCGGAATTGTTTGAATTCGATGTGATCCATCACATATCCCTTGTTTTGGAGGCTCTTCACCATGTCGGGTGTCATATTCCGGTAATTTCGCTGTACATACCGGTCAAAGAAGGCTGTGATTTCCCGATCCTGCTTGTACTTGAACTGCCATTTGGCATAATAGTCACCGTTCAGGGCAGCCACATGGTGGCTGATTTCCTTTTCCAGTTCCTGTATGCGTGCCGTATTCCTGACGCTGGCCGAACGCAGGGTTTGCAACTCGTTTTTCATGTTATTCAAACTGCCAATGGCATCGGATGCAGCGAGGTAGTTTTGTTTAGTACGCATCTTATCTGCGGTGGACCTGATTTGGGCGTTCACGTCAAACACGGGTTTAAATAAACGGCTCTCCTTTCCGAAGAGCTGCAGGGTGGCATTGGTGAACTTTTTCACTCCCCATTGCATGCCCAGTCCGATCGCGTAACCTGTCCCGGCCTGTTTCAGCCCCTCAAAGATTTGGGATTTGGTTGTGGCGCCTTTCACTTTTCCGGCCTGGATGTAAGCGTCGGTAAAAGTGGCGAGGGCTGCCCCGTTGGGGGACCAGAACATGGCGGCTTGTTTTAATCCTTCATAAGGTCCTCCTGAAATCATGCCGGTAGCTCCGCCGAAGAGCGCTCCCAAGGCCTGCGTTCCATAGATTGTGGCGGCGGCTTCCGCACCGTAAACCTGTGCCAGTCCGGCCGATCCCACTCCCATAAAAGCGGTGCCGGCCACCATGATCGTGGTTTGAGCGATGAATTCATTTTCATCAGCTTCCGATTCCGCGACCTTAGCCATCTGATAGTCAAAATCGGCATTTCCCTCTATCTGGGAATTAAAGGCATTCCTGAGTTTCAGGGCATTTTCGTAGTCGCCTGAAACCACAGCCCTGGTATCGAGAAATTTATCGGCCAGTTCGCGGGCTTTATCCCGCTGTTCTTCAGGCAGGAGATTGATCTGACGTTGGATCCGGTCGGCAATTTGCCGGGTGGCATTGACCTTGGCCACGTGGACATGAGTATCAAAGATGAATTTATTTCTGGCATAATCATCGAACGGCTGACGGGTATGCACCAGTTCACCGGTTTGAAGGGTGGTGACGGCATCCTCTTCGTTTTGCCGGGTCGATTGCAGACCCAAGATCCGCATGTCGATGTCCTTGATTTGTGCCATAAGGCTTTTTCGTGCTGCATCCTCTTTGGCATTGAACATTTCGGTGGATAAGCGATCACGGATCGATTGCTCCCGTAAGATCTGACTGTTGATGGATTCGATGATTTCGCGGCGTGATGCGATCGATTCCTCCCGGGCGAGTTTTTCTGCGGCCAACGAATCCTGAAGAGCTGTTTGGGTCGTGCTTCCTTCTCCCGGAGCCTTGTATTTCTCATCGAGTTCGGCGATCTTCTGTTTCTTGACTTTCCCTTTTAATCTTTCAGCCTCCAGATACTCCTTCATTTCGGCCTTCATTTCGGCCAGAAAATCATCGAGGGCCTCATCGGGGATCTTCCCGCCGGGACCTGAAGGATAGTGGGCCCATTTGTCCCCGTAAGCCCACAGGAGAGCCCTCTTGAAGAAGAAGCCTGCCGTTTGTTTGCGGGCCAGGTATCGGTTGCAGGTATTGGTGAAGGCCTTGCGTTCTTCATAATTTTCATCTTCTTCGTTGCCGGGCGCGGCCATGGCCGACAACATCATCATGCGGATGTAAGAGGTTTGCTTGAACTCAGGAATCCGCGGATAGGTCACCCGGTTGAAATCACCCTGGTGCGTTTCCATGCTTTTATCGTCATCGGTCACCACCTCATCTACCTGATGAACCCTTATTTTGCTGAGCCACTCTTCATCCGATTCCAGATTTTCAGTTTCCACATCGCTAAGTTCGATGATCTGGTAGATTTCCTTGTTGTTCACCTTCACCTTCAGCAAGTGTCTGAAAAGAGGTTCATAGAGCAGTTCCAACCCTTTAGCCTGCACCGGGCTCTGAGAATATCCGGCCCAACATTCTCCCAGATCGCCTTTTTTTTCCATTTTGGGCAGCATCCGTTTGTAGTTTTCGGCGGCGGCACATTTTGCATCCGCAGGATTGGGGGGATTTCCGAGTGCTTCTATCTTTCCGGCCAGAACCAACATGGCATTTTCCAGCAGGTGGAAAGCCGATCCGTGAAAACCCGCTTCGTTCATCGCCTTCTCCCAGGCATTCTGATCATCGAGTTCCACGGCATAGCCGGCATCAAGCAAAACCATGGTTACCGCCTGCAGGTTGCTCACATAGACCTCGCGGACCGCCAGGAACTGGCTGATGAGCGGATTCAACCGGTTGAGGTAGTCGATGATCTCCTGTGTGGGAAAGTCAAACAAGGGTGCCCATACCGCTTCAAACTTCCGGGCTTCTTCGTCGGGCATTGCCCCGAATATCAGCCGCATCCCCTCAAAAGCCACCGATACGGCAGCATGGTAATTGAAATCCGATAATTTGTCAAGATCGGGAATAGGGGGAGAAATGACCGCCTCAATACCGGAAGGAAGCTTGGTGGCGGTTTTCGCATTTGACGGCTCCCAGGGAGTTCCCTTTGAAACCTTATTTTGGGGAGCACATGGATCGGTGGAGGAAAACTTCACTTCAGGGATTCTCCCTTTTTGCACTTCACTAGCCGGCAGGCTGTTCAAATGGCGAAGAAATGCCGAAGTGGTGTCTGTATTGGCAATGTAACTGGAAGTAAGTGAGTGAATTCCGTTCCCTTCGGAGTTGACATCGGGATTTTGATTTCCATAATGTCGCGCTCCTGCCGACGTCATCATCAGTATCAATGAAATCAGACAAAAAATGAACCTGGAAATGGGCGTGAAGATGGATGGTTTTGGTCTCATGGGTTTGATTTAATTTTGAATCTCTAAGCTAACTTTTTTTTGTTAATTTCGTCAGGTATGCAACATTTTAGCTGAAAGGAGATTCAAATAATATTTCAAAACAGATCATTATAAAATTAACTTGGTGGGCAGTCGTTGTCCTCATGGTCCTGGGGATGACTGTTTTTTCGCAGGAGTTTGACAATGGGAAGCTGGACCGTTATTTTAATGCCCTTGCTGACCACGATAAGTTCATGGGGAGCATGGCTGTTTCCAGGAACGGGGAATTAGTTTATACCCGATCAGTAGGATTTACAGACGTGGAGAAAGGCGTCCTACAGCAATTCCAATTAGGTATTGCGCTTCATGATCCTGGAAAAGATTTACAGGAAGCCGTATAGTGTTCTGCTGAAAAGACGATGATCCTCAAACAGGGAGGGGGTACTTTTTCTTTTGTCAGGGAATAGGTCTCCTGTGACGCTTTAAGTACTCCGTATTTTGTTGTAGTTTGGCTGATTCTTTAAAGACATCTTTTTAGATTGCTATTTATATGGAAACGATACTGACCAAATCCTGGTTGTTCAGGTTACTGCTTGTAGTGACCGTTGTTTTTACCTGCGGAAGGGAGGCTGATGGCCAGAATGCACCGCAGAAGGTGGCGGGCTTTCCGGTCAATTATGATGAGGCCCTCACCGGGGAGTACGTACTCCCCGATCTGCTGACTCTTCAGAACGGCAGGCCGGTCACCACCCCGGAAATGTGGCTGGAACAAAGGCGGCCTGAGATTCTGGAGCTTTTCAGGGAGCACCAGTTTGGGAAAGCCCCCGGACGGGAGGCCTTGACTTTCAAAGTTTTTGACTCCGGAACGCCGGTGTGGGGTGGAAAGGCCCTGCGGAAGCAGGTCTCCCTTTATTTCACCGGCGATACTGCCGGTCCGAAGGCTGATCTCCTCCTTTACCTTCCGGCGGGCAGCAGGAAACCGGTTTCTCTCTTTTTCCATATCAGTTTTCTGCCCAATGCCCTGACGGTCGATGACCCTGGGGTGCGTTCCGGCACGATGTGGAACCGCGAAGGCCAGCGGGTTCCGGCCGTAAGGACCCAGCCGGGAAGTATGCTTCCGGTAGAGCAGTTCCTCGATGAGGGCATCGGCGTGGCCACGATGTATTACGGGGATATTGAACCCGATTTTGCCGGGGGGTTGAAGAACGGCATCCGGGGGCATTATCTGAATTCAGGTGAAGAAGCTCCGGCTGTGGATGAGTGGGGGGCCATCGCGGCATGGGCGTGGGGCTTGAGTGGTGCCATGGACTACCTGGAAACCGACCCGGGTGTCGATGCCCGAAAGGTGGCCCTCTTCGGGATCTCCCGCCTGGGCAAGACGGTTCTGTGGGCCGGGGCCAGCGATCCCCGTTTCGGAATGGTGATCGCCAGTTGCTCAGGTGAAGGAGGTGCCGCCCTCTCGCGCCGCCATTTCGGTGAGACCATCGCCCACATGACGGCCCCCTCGCGCTATCATTACCAATTCTGTGCTAACCGGGCCACCTATGGAGGGG
>DAIDJX010000274.1 GCA_027451165.1 Prolixibacteraceae bacterium
ACCGGTGCTGGAAAGAACTGGGTACACATGAGAGAACAATTCAGAACATATGATAAGAACAACAACCTGATCGTTCTTGAATCGAATGAGTTATCATTGGTTAGTTCAACTATGAGTTATGTTTTGAAATATGAATATTATACAGAATAGCCAGCCGCCTTTGCGTGAACAGAATATTTTTTTCAATGTGCGCTTTGTGCCTTCTTTGTGTACGCTGTGGTAAAAAATTATTTTAAACTTAACATCAGCACTTCTTCCGTTTCAGCAGTAATCCGGAACCGGTGGTCTATCCTGTGCCCGATGATCCAGGCCACTTTATTTTCACTGTAAAGGACCCAAACCGACTCCTTTTCCGGAAGGGAGAATTTTTCATCCACAAAAAAATCGCTTAGCTTCTTAAACCCCTGCATCCCCAAGGGCTGAAAGTATTCTCCGGGTTGCCATTTCCTTATGATCAGCGGGAAAACCAGTTTACCGGCATCCAGACAGGCCACGGTGGGATCAGTTATCATCCGGAAGCCGGAAGCGCCTGCCTTTTCTATGACCAGCCGGAGGGGATGAAGCACTTCTTCTGTTCCTTCTTCCACGTAATATACCGGCGTCTCTTTCCCCGGAATGGGTGTGATGATGAGTTTATTGCGGTCGATCACCAGCCGGTGGGTCCTGGAAAAATATTGATTACCCGTTTCCCCGGGTAATGCAGCAAAAAGTGAATTGATTACCGGTGCCTGAAACCCGTATCGGCTCATCCATTCAAACAAAACGGTCTCCGGATTGGGAAGTTTGAAAAGCTGCGACAAATAAATGGCTGGATATTCTCCCTCCCGGCAACTGATTTTCAACAATTGTTTGCTGATTTCAGTGAGATATACCTCTTCCGTTTTTCTCAGGTTTTCCATGGTTACCAACAGGTTGGCACGAAAACCGGGGTTAAGCGTTTCAAGACCCGGAATAATCTGATGCCGGATGAAATTCCGCTGATAAACAATTTCATCATTGGTGCGGTCTTTTCTGAAAGGAATATCCTTTTTGATGGAATAGGCTTCGATTTCCTTCCTCCCCGCAAACAGCAGGGGACGTATGAGTGTACCAGATTTTTCCCGGAAGCCGGTCAAGCCCCGGATGCCGGTCTTTCGCACCAGGTTAACAAAAAAAGTTTCGAGCAGGTCGTCCTGGTGGTGCGCGGTGGCAATGTAACGATAACCATTCCGGGAGCGGATTTCCTCAAACCATTCATACCGAAGTTCCCGGGCTGCCATCTCCACTGAAATTCCACGCAATGCTGCATATTCCAATGTTTCGAACCTCCTGACATACAGACGGATACCCCTTTGGGCGGCCTGTTCCCTGACCAGCTGCTCGTCGGCCATCGAATCATCTCCCCGCAATTGAAAATTGCAATGGATTACCCCGTAATGAAATTCCGATTCTTCAAAAAGCCGCCAGAGCACCATGGAATCGATTCCACCGCTGACCGCCAGCAAGATTTCGTCTGATGGATCAAACAGCGACCTCCGGCTGATAAATTCATGGAACCTGGAATTCATGGCTACTTCCGGAATTCAGGAGTGAGCCGGCAAATGTTTCGGATTACCTCCATGGCTTTAATCATGGAGGAGACCGGAATATACTCCCAGGGACCGTGAAAATTGTGCCCCCCGGTGAAAATATTCGGGCAGGGTAAGCCCATCCAGGAAAGCCGTGCTCCGTCGGTCCCTCCCCGGATAGGAATAACTTTTGGCTCCACATCAGACATAATCATGGCTTTTTTTGCCAGCATAATCACCTCCATCACCGGTTCAATTTTCTCCCGCATGTTGTAGTACTGATCCTGCAGGGTAAGTTGAACAGCCGGGTAGCCCAGTGAGTCATTCAGCGTACGGACAATTTGTTCCAGCAACTGCTTTTTCTGCAGGAAAAGGTGGGTATCAAAATCACGGATCAGCAGTTCCATCCCGGCTTCCGCTACCCTGCCCGACAACTCCACCAGGTGGAAAAAACCTTCATAAAATTCCGTATTTTCAGGTCGTTGCAAAGGAGGAAGCATAGCCACTACCTGATTTGCCACAAGAAGGGCATTTACCATTTTGTTTTTGGCCGTTCCCGGATGCACGCTTTTCCCGGTGATCCGAATGGTTGCCCTGGCAGCATTGAAATTTTCATATTCCAGTTCACCTACTTCTCCCCCATCGATGGTAAAGGCAAATTCTGCCCCGAACCTTTGAATATCGAAACGGTCAGCTCCCTGTCCAATCTCCTCATCAGGAGTAAATCCAATCCGGATCTTCCCGTGCCTGATGTCTTCTGAATTTACCATGCTTTCCAGCGCAGTGACAATTTCCGCAATCCCTGCTTTATCATCTGCCCCCAACAGGGAAGTGCCATCAGTGGTAATCAGCATTTCTCCGTTATACTGCTTTAACTCCGGAAATTCAGCAGGAGAAAGTATAAGGTTTTTCTCCTGGTTCAGGATTATTTCCCTACCGTCATATCTGTTGATGATTTCAGGGCGGACATCCTTCCCATTGAACTCCGGACTGGTATCGTAATGGGCAATAAAACCAACCACAGGAACCTCCTCCGGAATATTGGAAGGAAGGGTGGCTGTTACATAGCCATTTTCATCCACCTCCACCCCCGATAATCCGATGGTTTCCAGTTCTTTGCCCAACATCCGGGCGAATGTCATCTGTTCAGGGGTGCTGGGGAAGGTATTGCTTCCTGAATCAGAAGCGGTATGCCATGCGGCATAGCGCAAAAAGCGACTGACCAGTTTATCTTCCCACGACATCATAAAGCCATCAATTAATTTCAAACATCGTCAGTACGGAAGCCAAATCCGAGGCGTTTACCGGTGGTCATTTTGGAATGACTGATTTTCTCCATCATTTGATCCACCGTGGCAATTTTGATTTGCTCATAAGGAGGAACCAGCAAGTCGAACTGCACCGAATATTCAATGGCCGTTTCCACAATTTCCCGCATAATTCCGGGAGAAATGGCTTCTACCGCAAAATCTTTCATCAACTCCCCGGTTTGCCGCTTGCCTTCCACGAAAAAGTGCTTGTCCTTGTTGATGAATACCCTGGCAACCATGTATCCCAGGTCGTTGATCCGCTGATATTTGAATGAGTCAGCCAGAAAGTTGTAAATCATGATCATTCCACAGTAGCTTCTCAGCGGATCCTCTAAAACATAAGGGATCTTGTTCATGGGATGATTGTTGTCAAATTCAAAGACATTGGAGTGCATACTGAAGAGCAGCACATCCTCACCAACCCTGAACTCCACATCAAAGGCGCCCTTTTCAGTATACGCCGGAAGGAGGTTATCCGGAATCTTCCCCTTAAGCCTTTTGATGTAGTCAAGCTCAAGCTGTTTCAGGACTTTCTTCAGTATCAGGAAAGATTCTGCAGTAATGTTATAAACCTGTTGTTTGACAGTCGATTTGATGATGTAGGCTTCGATCAGCGACTCACGGTATTCTTTACTGGTCATGTCATTCATTTGGTGACTAAAAATACACATTTTTTGTAATGAAAGCTCAGCACAATCGTCTTACCTTTGAAAAACAGGATAGAGAGACAGAAATCATGCAGCAGGACGAATTTACAGAGAAAATAGTTCCACTGAGCAGTAAATTACTGCGTTTTGCCTCTTTTTTCCTGGGGAATGACGAAGATGGCAGGGATGTGGTGCAGGAGGTTCTTTTGAAATTATGGCAAAACAGAATGAAAATGGATGCCGTGGCCAATGCTGAAGCTTATGCCATGCAGATGGTCAGGAACCGATGCCTCGACCAGCTGAAATCATCCCGCATGACAAAATTCCGGCCCTATCCGGAAGTTATGCAGGTGGTCCGTGAGGAAACTGACCAGACCGAATGGAAAGATACCAATCGTCTGGTGATGCAGCTGGCCGGAGCGCTTCCGGAGGTACAAAAAAGCATTTTGTTCCTGCGGGACATCGAACAGCTGGAGTTTGAGGAGATATCGGCAGTCACCGGACTGAATATCAATGCGGTACGGGTTAACTTGTCCCGGGCCAGAAAACAGGTAAGGGAGGAATTGTTAAAAATCTGGGATCATGAAATATCCATGCATCGATTTTGCACCAAGAGCCATGATTAACCACATGGATATTACATCTGTTTCACAGAATGAACCATTATAACAAAATATTTTAAACAGATGAAAGCAGAAGAAGCAAAAGTTATACTTCAGAAATACTTTGAAGGGGAGACCTCTCTCGAGGAAGAAAGAAGGCTGAGAGAGTTCTTCCGGCAGGAGGAGATTCCGGACGGATTTTTGCCTTACCGGAAGTGGTTTGCTGCCCCGCAAGAGCGCGGGGAGAGCAACAAACCGGATGCTTTCGCACTGGAAATGGCTGCCATGATCAGCAAACAGCAGCCACCCGTCCGGAAGCTGAACAGGAAGCTTATCCTGACTTTCTCCGGAATTGCAGCATCACTCCTCATCGTCATTACCAGTAT
>DAIDJX010000275.1 GCA_027451165.1 Prolixibacteraceae bacterium
GCATTTCCACATTACCCCCGGCAGGTGCAAATCGTACAAATTCGCACTGGTCGAGGATTTGCAGAAAATCTTCAGTCAACTGAGGTTCCACATTTCTGGATTGCAGTCCTTCAATGGCTGTTTCCCTTTTCAGATCTGCTACCGGAATGCTCAGTTTATCGCTGAGGTATCCCCACATCGCTTTGAGGATAGAATCATAAAATGCCTCTGATTCAGCTTTTTTCAGAAAGCTGGCAGCTATCAGCAGGTGTTTGCGGGCTACCCGGTTGGCCTTCTTGTTCCGGACAAGTGCAAGATTGGCATTTTCGGCCAGTTTCTTCCGGTACACCACAAAGAAGACTGCGAAGCCGGCTGCTCCCAGCACATAGATCAACCAGAAAAGAGTACCACCGTAAAAAGACTGACCTTTTTTCCTGAAAACCGGCTTATCCTGGCTGATGTAGCGGATATCCTGTCCAATCAGCTGAACGTCCTGTTTCCTGGCGGAGCGGATAACTTCAGTGGTGGGATCACCGGCGCCTTTTTTCACCCGCAGGGTATATTCCTGGGTGGTTTGGCGCTGGAACTGCCCGGTGGCCGGATTGAATGATACAAACTCGAGCGCCGGGATCTTATAGGTTCCTTCGTAGCGTGGCTGGAAAAGATATTCTACGGTTTTGGTACCAGTAAGGCCTGCATCAGAGGCTTTTACATTATCGGTTGAGTTGGGGTCATACACCTCGAAATCTCCTGTCAGATTGAGTTTTGGTGGCTGGATCAGGCGGATGTTACCAGTACCTGAAATATTGAGTTTCAGGGTAACCGCATCATTGGTGGTTACGTCGGTCTGACTGAGTTCCGAAGAAACTTTGAAATCCCCTACACCGCCGGAGAAACCAGCGGGAGCCCCAGGCAGTTCTTTTGAAGATATGGTGACCGGGTCGCTGGTTAATTTGGCCCTGACATTCTGCACTCCGGCGAAGAAATCATCAAAAAAGCTTCTTTGTCTCACTCTTTGCTGAACCACTACCGTCATATTGAACGGTTTAATGGTAATAGCGCCGGTCTGTTGCGGGAAGATAACCGTCTTTTTCAGGATGCCTACCTGGTAAATCCGGTCGTTGAATACCTCCCTTTTGAAATTGATCTGCTGGGGAATGTCAATATCCTGTGTGTAAAAGCCTTCAAAAGTAGGCAGATTAACCTCTTCAAAGCCAGCCAGGGGCATGTTGGGGTTGGCATACAATTTCACGGTGGCAATGATCTGTTGTCCTTTGTAAGCCTGGTAACGGCTTAGTTCCAGCCTGATAAACAAATCAGTTTTACTGATATTCCCGGTAGGAGTTTCAGCCATTTGTTCCTGCCCGCCCGTTGCGCCCTGTTGAGTTCCCTGGGTCTGTGGCTGGCCTTTAACCACCTGAATGGTTAATGCATTGGACTGGTATACTTTCCCATCCACTTCAATTGATCCGGGGCGTACAGTGAAAGTTCCTTCCTGTTTTGCCCTCAAAATGAAGGTATAGGCATAATCCGAACTTTGGGAAGTTTTCCCGTTGATGATCTGGATGCTGGTGGATGAGGAAAAACTGGGCCCCATCAACACGTCAAACCCTTCAAGCTCAGGCAAGGTCAGATTTTCTCCCCTCTGGCTGATGTTGAAAGTTAACCTGAACTGATCACCGACCGATACTGCATTGGGCGCCGACATCACCAGCCTGGTCTCCTGTCCGGAAACGGCCATCCCCGTGATGATCAGGGTGATGAATAGAACAAAATTTCTGAGCATATTGTTAAAAATTATGCGGTAAAAAACACAAAATTACCAGTCTTTTTCGACTCTGGAATTCTTTACCTGAACAGCCTGTGCTTTCTTAACCTTATCCTGAATATTTTTCTCATCATTTTGCAGTGCCTGCAACAATTGCTCCGCATTTTGTTTGGAAATCTTCGGAGGAGGCTGCTGCTGGTTGTTCTGGTCTTTTTTCTGATCCTTTTTCTGATCTTTATTCTGGTCTTTGTTCTGATCCTTGTTTTGGTCTTTATTCTGATCCTGATTCTGGTTCTGCTGCTGCTTTTTCATTTGTTGTGCATAAGCCAGGTTATACTTGGTCTCCATGTCGGTCGGATTGAGCCGGAGGGCCTTTTTGTAACTTTCAATGGCTTCATCCAACTGTTGCTGAAAGAGCCTGGAATTCCCCAGGTTGTGTAAAGCTCCGGCCTTTTCCTTCGGATCAACCATTTGCCGGGCAATTTGTTCGTACCCACCGGCGGCTTCCTGAAGTTTTTTTTGTTTGTACAGCGAATTGTTCAGGTTAAAATTCCATTTCAGGTCATCCGGTTTTTTATCCAATGCCTTCCGGTACTCAATTTCCGCCTTGCTGAAAGTCAAGCTGTCTACTTTGGTGGTATCCCGCAGCCCTTCCATGTAATAGCGGTTTCCCTGCCGGACATGTTTCCTTTCCTGCTGCCCCGAGGAGGCAAAGTGGAAGAGGATGAGCAGGATTATTATCAGGTGGTATTTCATGTTCATTTAAACAGTTTTATTCTTTTCAGGTATTTGTTTTTCCTTTCCAGCATGAAAAATTCCAGCAACAACAGCAGAAGACCTGCAGCAAAAAAATACTGGAATTGTTCTTCATATTCGGAAAACGTTCGTGCTTCCATCTCTGTTTTCTGCATCTTGTTGATTTCATCAAAAAGATCGTCAAGTCCCACCTGTGCGGTATTGGCCCTCAGGTAGATCCCTCCGCCGGCAGCAGCAATCTTCTGAAGGGTGACTTCATCCAGCCGGGTGATGACTACATTCCCTTCCTTATCTTTCCTGTATTCCCCCTGGCCGCCGGCTCTGACCGGTATCGGAGCGCCCTGAGGCAATCCCATTCCTATGGTATGGACAACAATTCCATCTTTATGGGCTTCTTCGGCAGCGGCGACCGCGTCATCCTCATGGTTTTCCCCATCAGTAATTACAATAATGGCCTTGCTGGCTTCCGTACTGGCAGTAAAAGAGCGTTTCGCCATACCAATGGCTGCTCCGACAGCGGTTCCCTGTTTCGGAATCATCTCCGGATTTACTGAGGATAGGAACAACTGTGCCGAATTGTAATCTGATGTAATGGGCAATTGGGTGTAGGCATCTCCTGCAAACACAATAAGTCCGATTTTGTCATCCTTCAGTTTACTGATCAGCCGGTCAATGGCTCTTTTAGCCCGTTCAAGCCGGTTGGGTTTGATGTCTTCTGCCATCATACTGTTCGAAACATCCAGGGCAATAACAATTTCGACACCCTGCCTTTTCACTTTTTTCAGTTTAGAGCCAAATTGCGGACGGGCAGTTCCGGCAATGAACAGCGACAAAGCCATCATCAGCAAAATGAACCGGACAACCGGCCTTACACCGGAAACATTGGGCATCAATAGGTTGACCAGTTCCGGTTCGCCAAATTTCCGGAGGGCTTTTCTGCGTTGAATCCGGAAGTAAACAAACAGGATGGTCAAAACGGGTATCAGCAAAAGCGCCCAGAAGTATTCCGGATGTGCAAATCTGAATAGTTCCATAATCTACATATTTATGGTATATTTCTGAACAATGTTAACTTCAGGAAAAGTCCCGCCAACAAAATGACCAATCCTGCCAGCGCAAAGGGTAAAAACTCTTCGGAACGGCGGCTGAACTCTTTTACATCTATTTTGGATTTCTCCAGCCGGTCGATTTCCTTATAGATTTCTGCCAGCTTCAGGTTACTGGTTGCCCGGAAGTATTTGCCATCGGTAATCTGTGCGATCTGCTTCAACATGCCTTCATCAATTTTTACTTCCATCTGCTGCACCTGTGTTCCGAAAGCCGTTGGAACAGGGTAGGGGGCCATTCCGACTGAGCCAACTCCCACTGTATATACCCTGATCCCGTATGTTTTGGCAATTTCGGCTGCGGTCAGTGGAGCTACTTCCCCCCGGTTGTTTTCCCCGTCAGTCAATAAAATAACCACCCTGCTGAGGGCATCACTGTCCTTCAACCGGGCAACACCGGTAGCCAGGCCGTTTCCGATAGCCGTACCATCTTCAATCAGTCCTGTGGTAATGTCGCCAAAAAGGTTCAACAGAACTGCCCGGTCGGTGGTCAACGGGCACTGGGTAAACGCTTCCCCGGCAAATACCACGAGGCCCATCCGGTCGTGTTCCCTTCCGGAAATAAACTCCATGGCTACCTTCTTTGCTGCTTCCAGCCTGTTCGGACTGAAATCCATGGCTAACATACTGGTGGAAATATCGAGCGCTACTACAATGTCGATTCCTTCTGTGGTCACATTTTCCCACTTGGTGGTGGATTGTGGCCTTGCCAGAGCGGTAATGAACAGGGCGATGGCCAGCATTTCCAATACAAATGGCACATGCCGGAGGTAATGCCGCAGGGTGCGGGGCACTTTGCTGAAAGCTGCCGTGGCTGAAATCCTTATGCTGGCGGTGTTTTTCCCCTGACGGAGAATGTACCAGGCAGCCATC
>DAIDJX010000276.1 GCA_027451165.1 Prolixibacteraceae bacterium
TTCTTCCCGTTGGCATCTTCAAATTCCGCATCCTGATATTGGTCAAGCTGAGCCATCAGCACATCATAGGTAGCCCTGGCGTCGGCCATGGCCTGATGAGCATCTGCAAGATCCCTGTTGCAATAGAACTTATAGGCGGCAGCCAAAGTTCTCTTTTCCATTTTGTGGAAAATGGCCTGGACATCCACAAACTTCCGCTTTTTGAAATCGATGTCGACATCGACCCTTAAAAACTCCTCTGCCAGCAAGGGAATATCAAAACGGTTGGAATTAAAACCGGCCAGGTCGCAACCTTCCATGAATTTCGCCAGGTTTTTCGCCACTTCTTTGAAAACCGGGGCATTTTTCACATCTTCATCGCTAATCCCATGAATCTGCGTGGATTTTTCCGGAATAGGCATTCCCGGGTTGATCCGCATTACCCTTTCTTCTTCGGTACCATCAGGATGGATCTTCAACAAAGCAATCTCAATAATTCTATCGCTTGCAATGTTGATACCCGTGGTTTCAAGGTCAAGAAAAATGATGGGGTTTTTAAGATCCAGTTTCATTTATACGTTGATCATCATGGGCATCAGCAGCATCAGGATGTCTTCATTGTCATCTTCCTTTTCACCCGGAAGCAGCAGACCTGCCCTGGAAGGATCACTCATTTCCAGCTTGATGTCGGAGGATGGCAAATTGCTGAGAATTTCCTGTAAGAAAGTAGATTTGAATCCAATTTCCATGTCATCGCCATCGTATTCACAATTAAGGCTTTCAGTGGCAGAGATGGCGAAGTCAATATCCTGAGCAGAAACAACCAGCCGGTTTCCACTGAGGGAAAGCCTGACAAGGTTGCTGGCCTGATTGGCAAATACGGAAACCCTGCGGACTGTATTCAGGAAGGCAAGCCTGTCCATGACCATGGAATTTGGATTGTTCTGCGGGATCACGGAATTGTAGCTTGGATAATTCCCCTCCACCAACCGGCAAATCAGCTGGAAGTTAACCATGCTGAAGAAGGCATTCTTATCGTTGAACTGCAGTTTGACATCCGATTCTTCTCTGGCCAGGAGGTTTTTCAGCAATGCAGCCGGCTTTTTGGGGAAAATAAACGAGGAATTAAGGTCTGATTTTGCATCCGACCGGCGGTAACGCACCAGCTTATGGGCGTCGGAAGCCACAAAGCTCATGAAGTCACTGGTAAATTCAATATAAATACCATTCATAACCGGCCTCAACTCATCATCCGCTGTAGCGAAGAGGGTTTTTTCAATTCCTTTCAGCAATGCCTTCCTGTTAACCACCAGGGTTTCGACTTTATCTTCATCGGCAACAGGGGTTTCAGGATAATCGGCTCCGTCATACCCGACAATGGAATATTTTCCGTTTTCAGAAAAGATTTGGACCCCAAAAGTGGACAGATCCATCTGAAATGTCAGCGGCTGTTCCGGGAATTCCCTGAGCGTCTCGATCAGGAGCTTTGCCGGCAGGGCAATCATCCCTTCTCCTTCCACATTATCCAGCCCCAGTTTCGTGATCAGCGTGGATTCAGAATCGGATGCCGTAATAGTTAAACCGTCTTCGGTAACCATAAACAGGAAATTATCCAGGATGGGCAAGGTGCTTTTATTACTGATCACTTTGCTGATGGCAGTCAGGTGGCTCAATAAGTCGGTACTGGAAACAACAAACTTCATGGACGTAAGATATTATAATTGATTAAATTCTGAATACAAATCCCAAACAACAGTCAATCAGCTTGATCTTATCAGGTATCACCAACTGTTTCCGGGCTCACGAATATACTAACTTTAGACATATCAGTCAAAATTCAGCCTTCGTTTTTTTTTAAATATGTTTCTTCTGTTTTCTATTCCTGAAAAAGGTGAAACCAAAGGCAAAAAGAAATATCAGCAGGAGTGGAGATCCGATATTTATCCAACGCCACCAGACACCTTCTTCCCGGAGTTTCACTTTATCCAGCAATCGAAGGCTGAAGGTGGTGTTCCGCAAATCCATTATTCCCTCATCATCGGCCAGATATTGAATTGCATTGACAAAAAAGTCCCTGTTGCCGAAAGTTTGCCGTGATACCATGTCATACCCCAGCGGTAATAATTCAGGTTGGCCTCCGGCAGGATACCTTACCTTATTGGCAATCAGATGGCCATCGGAAAATACCATCATTTTTGTTTCGGGGCTCCGGAGTTTCCTGTCTGCAACAGGTACCTGCAAACCATTCAGTAAGCGGTTTCTGAAAACGGAATGGAATACACCCTCCACCAGGATTCCGGTTGGGATAGCTGATTTGTTAAACAATTCACGGGCAGGAGGGGCATTAATGGATTCAAGGCTGACAATGGCCGGCGTTCTTACCTGTCTGCTATAGGCGGAAGTGTGCAGTAAAACGCTGAACCTTTGCTCCGCTCTGCCACCAATGGTATCGATAGAAGAAACAAATTCCGACATCACCTGGTTAAGGCTCCTGCTCACAGGGTGGTCTGCTGAAGGAGTCAGGAGCGGAGAGTAATACCAGGGTTGAGGTGTAAAATCAGGCCGGTCAGAGGAGCTTGCTGTATTGACCAGGATGGTTGCGCAGGAAACATCCTGCACCAGATCGCGGTTTAGCCTGATCCCATATTGGAACAACTGGTCATCAAGATTTAAGTCCCTGGGGAAAGCCAGTGTCATAAAGCCGTTAGACAAACTGTCAAGACTTACCTGAACCGGGTCGATCAGCCACAACAACCGGCTTCCTCTCATGACTAACTGGTCAACAATGAATTTTTCGGTTTCAGAAAAGGGTTTCACCGGATCAGCGATCACAACGACCCTGGGTGTTTCACCTGTCTGACCAATAGCCTGAATATCACGGAATTCCACTTTGAAACCTGAGGCAAGCGCATTTGCGAGATCCCCGACTTCGTAAGGATTGCACTCCCCATTACCCTGAAGGAAAACCACTTTCGGTTTGGTACTGGTCATCAGGATTTTCAATCCCGATGCCAGGGTATATTCTACGTTTTCAACCGAATGATTCAGGTTTACTTCATGGTTCAGACCGGGATTGTTCATCAGGAAGCCAACGCTTATCTTCCGTTCACCAAGCGTCAGGGTTGCCCCGGGAAAAATCCGGGTCGTTTCTGTTCCCTTGTTGGTTTTCCGTCTGATATCAAATGGCCGGATTCCGTCTGATTCCAGTTTCCGGAAAAGTTCCTGTTGTTTTTCACCAGAAGCAGCCTCGTAGGGATCTGTTAAAACCAGCCTGACCGGAACCCTCGCCTGTTTCCGGAAATCAATGACTTTATCCTGAATGGCCTGCCGGAGTTTTCTGAATCCGGGCTGCAGTTCCCCATTCAGGAATAATTCAATGGTCAGCGGTTCATCGAGTGACTTTATCAATTTCCTGGTTGGTGGGGAAAGTGAATACCTTTTATCGGTGGTCAAATCGAGGCGTGCATGGAAAGTATTTGAAAGAATGGCCAGTACCACCAGAAAAATCAACAACATCCCCATGTGATAGCTCTTTCTCCGGCGATTAACCCGACCCGCCCTTAGAAAAAACAGGGTCAGCAGCAGGAAAAATACAGACATTCCAAGGAAGTAAGTTGTGTCGCGGAGATCAATTACTCCGCGACTGACTGACAGGTAATGATCGTTGACGCTCAGCCAACTGAAAATTTTCTCTATGGAATAGGGTAAACCTGAAGAGGCGATGAACTCGAATCCAAGAAATGAAACAAAAGAGAAAACAAGTCCCAAAATAAAAGCCACCATCTGGTTTTCCGTGATTGAAGAAGCAAAGAGCCCGATAGCCGTGAAAATGGAAGCCAGCAGGAAGAGCCCGGTAAACGCCCCCCAGAAGCTTCCATGGTCAATATTGCCTACCGGGTTGCCAAGCAGGATCAGAGAGATATACCAGATCAGGGTAGGCAGCAGGCTTAAGCTTACCACCACCAGGGCCGACAGGAACTTGGCCAGGACCAGTTGCAGGTCACCCAAAGGCGATGTGAAAAGCAATTCAATGGTTCCCGATTTTTTTTCTTCAGAAAAGAGCCGCATGGTAATGGCCGGGATCAGAAACAGGTACAACCAGGGGGCCAGTTGAAAGAAGGGTTCAAGAGAGGCATACCCGGAATCCGGAATATTGTAATTTCCGGGGAAAACCCAAAGGAACAAACCGCCGGTCAGCAAAAAAGCCACCATCACCAAATAGCCGGTCACTGAACCGAAAAACTGCAGGATTTCCTTTTTGAACAATGCCGTCATCTGTCTTCTATAACTTGTTCTTTCTGTTTGCTTTAATTGATTTCAATAATCCCATCATTTCAATGGCTGCCCTGGATGAGGCACCACTTTCCCCCATTAAACCTTCCAGCCTTGCATATCCGTCCAAAATCCCTTTCCTGTATTCCGGATCCATCAGCAACTTACCGGCTTCAGGCTTTACCAAATCATAGCTCATTTGATC
>DAIDJX010000277.1 GCA_027451165.1 Prolixibacteraceae bacterium
TCATTTCAATTAACCCCAGAGCAATAGCTTCATTGATGTAGAGCTTCCTGAAATTTTCCCTGTCTCTAAGGCCAAGCATTTCTTGCAATTCCTCCCTGGATTTCACTCCTTCATGAATTTTTACCAAGTTTCTGACTTGCTGGGTGACTTGCTGGGTAATGTCTTCACCAACTTCCAAGGAGATAACCGGGATAGACTTTGATTTTCGCCATAAAATTGTGGAGAAAGTTTCCTGCTGGATAAGTTCAGGTTCTTTTAGTCCAGCATCCAAACAAGATTTGATCATATCGGGAATTCCGGTTCCCATGCGCTCAATATAACCGGCCAAATACATCGGTTCAGCTAACAAAGGATTGGCAGGAAAGGAAGCATGAGGTTGTTTGAGCTTCTCAAAAATAAATGGTTCGAAAAACCTGCCCAATAGTGCATCAGAAAGCAAATAATCATATAACATTTGCCTTTCACCGGCAAATTCATTCTGAACGCTGCTGATAAAAACCTTTAGCATCTAATGGTCAAATATGGAGTAAAAATATAGCATTTCGGGGTCAAAAAGGAATCGGAGTCCATCTTTTCCATTAATATTTCATAGTTTTACTTTTTAAAATATACTATAACCATGAAGAGTTTTCATTTTCATAAATTTATTATTCCTTTCATTTTGTCTGTACTGGTTTTACATCAACCAGTTTCTGCTCAACAGGTACCGGTTGACCCCGCCATCCGCACCGGTATACTGGACAACGGACTGACCTATTTCATCCGTCACAACCAGGAGCCCAAAGAAAGAGCCAGTTTTTACATCATCCAGAATGTGGGTTCCATTCTGGAGGAGGACAACCAGAATGGCCTGGCCCATTTTCTGGAACACATGGCTTTCAACGGAACTGAACATTTCCCCGGAAAGGGGATCATCAATACCCTGGAAAAACATGGTGTGGCCTTTGGAAGAAACATCAATGCCGGTACCTCTTACGATGAAACTGTGTATAACCTGAGCGATGTGCCGGTAACCCAGCCGGGATTAATTGACACCTGCCTCCTGGTTCTGCACGACTGGTCGCATTTTCTTTTACTCACGGATAAAGAGATAGACCTGGAAAGGGGAGTCATTTCTGAGGAGTGGAGAACACGTAGGAATGCCGCTTTCCGGATGCAGAAAGTCATCGGGAAAGTGTTGTTCAAAGGTTCCCGCTATGCTGAAAGGGACATTATCGGTGACCTCGACATCATTAAAAACTTCAAATACGAAACCTTGCGGGAATACTATAAAAAATGGTATCGTCCCGATTTGCAGGCCATTGCCGTAGTAGGAGATGTGGATGTGGATCAAACGGAGGCCAAAATAAAAGCGCTGTTCGGGAAAATCCCTACCCCGGTCAACCCGGCGCCGCGGCCTGAACTGACCATACCGCCCCATAGGGAAACCTACTTTGTATCTGCTACTGATCCGGAAGCAACCAGCTATTCCATTGCCTTTTACCATCTGCTCAAAGGTGTTCCCCGTGAGAAAAAGGACCTGAATTACTACAAGGATCAGTTGGCGATACAGTTGTTCAACAGGATCATGTCAGACCGCATCAATGAACTTCTTCAAAAGGGAGAACCGCCCTTTATTTCCGGAGGTATTGTGTTTGGCAAATTTGTGAGGAGCTACGACCGGATGTTGGTTACAGCCAGCGCCAAACCCGGGGAAATGCAAAAGGCACTGACATCCATATATACCGAGGCCTTACGCCTCCAGCGACATGGTATCACGGCTTCTGAACTCGACAGGGCAAAAAAGAACTTGCTGACACAGACGGAAACCATGTGG
Source organism: Prolixibacteraceae bacterium (assembly GCA_027451165.1). Taxonomy (GTDB): domain Bacteria; phylum Bacteroidota; class Bacteroidia; order Bacteroidales; family Prolixibacteraceae; genus UBA1413. Next base: position 1,817 of record DAIDJX010000277.1, read on the forward strand.
AAGCAGAAAGATAAAATCAGCAATGAACAGTATATGGATGCCATCATCAACCATTTTCTGGAAAATGAACCGATGGAATCAATCGATGCCCAATGGGAACTGACACAACAGTTGTTGCCTGCAATCAATGCCGGAGAGTTGTCTGAGATGGCCAGGAAATGGATGACAGACGAAAACCGTGTTATCGTGGTTGCGGGTCCTGAAGGGAAAGAGATAAAACTGCTGACCGAAAAGGAGACGCTGGCGATTATGGAGGAAATCTCCAGATCAGACATCAAACCCTGGGAAGACAAAAGTGTAGCTTCCTCCCTGATAGACAAGGAACTGAAGGGTTCACCGGTAGTCAGCACCAAACCGCTTCCCGGATTCAATGCCGTGGAATGGACTTTGGCCAACAATGCAAAAGTAGTGTACCGCTTTGCCGATTATCAGAAAGACAATGTGCTCTTCCAGGCTGTCAGCCCCGGTGGTTCTTCTCTCTATGCCCCGGAAGAACTTCCATCGGTCATGATGGTGAGCGATTTTGCAGCCAATTACGGCGCCGGTGCTTTTGATGCCACCTCCCTGAAGAAAATGCTGACCGGGAAAAATGTAAATCTGAGACCTCAGATTGCTGAGCTGAATGAGGCTTTTACCGGCAATTCCTCTCCAAAGGATTTTGAAACACTGCTGCAGCTGCTTTATCTCCGTTTTCAGGAGCCGCGGTTTGACAATGAGGCCTACGAAGCGCTGAAAGGAAGGATTGTAGCGCAAATTGCCAATTTAGCCAAAAACCCGCAGAAAACAATGAGCGATTCCCTTCAATTGATCCTTTCCTGCCACAGTCCGCGTACCAGGTTGCTGAATATGGATTTTTTCAGTGAAATTTCTGCGGCAAAGATGGAGCAGATATACAGGGAACGCTTTGCCGATGCCGGGGATTTTACCTTTTTTATCGTAGGCAATATTGCTGATTCCATTGCGAAGCCGCTGGTGGAAAAATACATCGGTTCGCTGACAGACCTTCCGCGCACGGAGAACTGGAAAGACAACAACGACTGTTTCCCCTCAGGGAAGACCGTTAAAGAAATCAAAGTTCCCCTCCAGACCAAAAAAGCCACAGCGGTGGTGGTTGTGCAAAAACGCATGCCCTGGTCACCGGTGGAGAATATGAAACTGAATGTGCTCAGGGATATTCTGAACCTCCGGTATACCGAGGAAATCCGGGAAAAAGAAGGAGGATCCTATAGTGTCAATGTATCAGCTTCCAGCGATAAAATTCCTCAGGAAGAAAAAACTCTTCAAATGGCCTTTGATACCGATACCGGGAAAGTGGCCAAACTTAAACCTGTCCTCTTCACGGAAATGGATAAACTGGTCAAAAACGGTCCGACCCAGGAAGACCTGGACAAGGTAGTGAAGAATCTGCTGAAAGACCGGGAGCAGGCAAAACCCAACAACAACTATTGGATGAATATGCTCAGGGGTTATTACCTGTATAATGTCAATTATGATGATGCTAAAAATTTCGAAGATATTCTCCATGCCCTGACGGTTAAGGACATTAAAAAATTCGCGGGTAAATTCTTTAAAAAAGCCAATGTAGCCGACCTGGTATTTCTGCCTGAAAATTAGGGAATCCAGCAATTTTCGTAATTTTATTCCAAAACAATAACCTATGAACCGAAGAGCTTTTGTACAAAAATCTGCTCTGGCATCTGCCGGGTTGGTGACCATGTGGGAGTACCCACGTTTGGGACAGGAACAGAAGATAAATGTGGGTTTGATCGGCTGCGGCTGGTATGGGATGGTGATTACGCGGGCAGCGCTGAAGACCGGGGAGGTGGAAGTGCTGGCTGTTTGCGATGTGGATTCTGCCCATTTGTCGGAAAGCGCCGCGGAAATTGAAAAACTGCAGGGCAGCCGGCCGGCGGGCTATAAGGACTACCGGGAATTGCTGGAACATAAAGCGCTGAATACCATTTTTATCGGAACTCCGCCCCACTGGCATGCATTGCCTTTCATTGCCGCCTGTGAAAAGGGATTTGACATTTACTGTGAAAAGCCCCTGGCTTATGATGTCAGGGAAGGAGAGGCCATGGTCAGGGCTGCCCGAAAAGCCGGAAACATTGTTCAGATTGGATTTCAGCGCAGGCAGAGCAAGGCTTTTCTGACTGCGAAGGAAATGATTGCCACAGGTGACCTGGGTAAAGTCCACCGGGTGGAAGCTCAAATCCATTACAATCCCGTGATTGGAGATACCACCATCCAGGCACCGCCTTCCACCCTCGACTGGGAAAGGTGGTGCGGGCCGGCCCCGAAACTGGAATACCGCCCCAGCATCGGGCACAAGGCCTGGCGTCTCGAAAAGGAGTATGGGAACGGCCATTTTGTGGATTGGGGCATCCACCACATCGACATCATCCGGCACATCCTGAACCTGGGCATGCCACAATCCTTTGTGGCATCCGGTGGTTTATTCACCCTGGAAGGTCAGATTACTACCCCCGACACCCTCCGCGTGGAAATGGGATTTGAATCGTGTGAAGTGATGTGGCAGCACCGCCTGTGGGGCACAGGTGACCTGCATCCGGCTTTCAATAACGGCATTTTCTTTCATGGGACGAAGG
>DAIDJX010000278.1 GCA_027451165.1 Prolixibacteraceae bacterium
TGGCTGAATCCGGTAGGTTCCCTGGTAAATCCCTTTTATCCCGTTGGTCTGAAATTCCGGCAATTCGTACATGGGTTTGTTCCCGAGGAAAAAAGCCTGGCATCCCGGAAGCGCCTTCATCCGCACATGGAGAAGATCTCCGGTCTGAAGGGATAGGTCTACAGCAGGGATCGTCCGGGCATATTCGATGGAGAAACCGGTGACTTCCTTTTCCGGCTCCGGGATCCTGCTTTCCACGACCAGCGTTTTGGTGACCTTCCCCAGGTCAGGATGGGAGGACTCGATGACCAGCCGGTTGGTTCCGGGCTGAAGGGCAATATAGCCTGCGAAAGCCCCGGAGGGGTATACCTTATAGCTTTCCCCATTGATTGTCAGACTGCTGCCGGGAGCCGTGCAGGCATTCAACCGCAGGAATTTTGCCGCAATCACGGTGGAATCGCGCTCCGGGACGGTTACCCTGATGAAGTTGCCGTTCCGGGCAACCGCAGTACCGATGGTTAATAGACCAATCATCAGCAGAAATGCATATTTTTTCATAGTAAGCCGGAAAAATCTGTTACCGCTAAATTACACTGTTCCGGTGAAAATACTCAATACGGGTAACTTTTTTAAATCTTTAACCCCTGGGGTGATTTGCCTCGTCATTTATCAGTACATTAGCATTCATGAATGAAAGAGTTCTGTTATGATCAAATCTGTTTTATTTTGGGTCCCGCGGGTATTAATGATTCTGGCAGTGCTTTTTATGGGGATATTCTCCCTGGATGCCTTTGAGGGCGACCATACCCTCGGACAAAAACTTCTTGGTTTCCTGATGCACATCATCCCGGTACTGGTCCTTGCCGCAATACTGGTACTGGCCTGGAAACAGGAACTGTGGGGAGGGCTGCTGATTGTTGCGGCCTCACTGGCCCTGATGATCTGGTTTCATTCCTTTACCAGCAATAAGGAATCCCTGTACATTATGCTGCCATTCCTGGTTTCAGGCATTCTTTTCATAACCGGATACCGGTACAAGAAAAAATCTCAGGCTTCAAAACAGGAGATGCCCTGACTTACGTTTTCCGGGGAAAATGGTATTTCCCATGAAGGCGCTTCTGTGATTCTGACCAGTGAAAAGAAAGACAACATGCCTGTTTTGAGACTTTCTTAAATCCCTGTAAACGACACAACGGTAAATGTGAAGTTTGAATTGTCGCAGGAGTGGTCAATTTCAGAATGTACATGGAAGGGAAAAGCAGGAAAATCAAGGAATAAAAAACCGGATAATTTTACCTGTACATGGGTAAAATAATCGGATAATTTTACCTGTCTATAGGTAATATTATCCGATTTTCGTATATTTGGCGAAAATATCAGGATATGTTCCGAAGAAAACTATTTGACAAACTGATTCAACATCTTCCGAAGAAAGAGTTCAGTATTGTTACAGGACCAAGACAATCCGGGAAGACCACCCTGATACGTCAGATGGAAGAATATTGCAGGAGCATGGATCTTCCGGCTCTTATGCTGAATCTTGAGAATAAATCGATTCTTGCTGACTTAAGTGATCATCCGTTCAATCTGCTAAAATTCCTTCCTCCTGCAGACAGGAAGATTTGCGTTTTCATTGATGAGGTACAGGTTCATCCCGATCCGTCCAATTTTCTGAAGCTGTTGTACGATGAACATGCGGATAAAATAAAAATAATTGCAACGGGAAGCAGCGCCTTTTATCTTGATCAGCGGTTCAGGGATTCCATGGCAGGAAGAAAGAGGCTGTTTCATTTAATGACTTGTTCCTTTGATGAATATCTGGCACTCAGCGGTAAACCGGAACTGGCCAATGAATTGGAAAGGCTGGAGCAAAACAAAGAAATGAAGAGCGCAAAAATTGAATATATTAAGCAGGAATGGGAGAATTACCTGATATTTGGCGGATACCCTGCCGTCATAGCCGAATCAGCCAGAGAGGAAAAAATTGAGCGGCTGAATGAAATCAGGGATGCTTTTGTCCACAGGGATATACAGGATGCAGGGGTAGCCAATGAAGCAGCTTTTTACCAGCTTTTCAGGATATTGGCCTCACAAACCGGAAAATTGCTGAATATGAATGAACTGGCTGCCACCTTGCGGATAAAACATGATACGGTTCAACACTACCTTTCTGTTTTACAAAAATGTTTTCACATCGGATTGGTCAAACCATTCTATAAAAACCTGAGGAAAGAACTGGTAAAAATGCCCAAGGTCTATTTTTTTGATAACGGAATGAGAAATGCACTTCTGAACAATTTTAATTACTTCCATGACAGAACGGACAGGGGTGAGTTATGGGAAAACTATGTTTTTAAGATGCTGGCAGAAAAACATGGAACCGAAATGGTACATTTCTGGAGAACAACAGGGGGCAATGAAGTGGACTTTGTATTGCCTTACCTCCAGAATCCCAAAGCCATTGAAGTCAAACTGAATGAAGCAGCATTCAAACCAACGAAATACAGGACATTCAGGGATAGCTACCCTGATATTCCCCTGGAATTTAATTGTCTGGATCCGGTGACTGAATACTCATTTTACCGGAACAATACGATGTAACTCCTTCCGTTCAGGGAAGCGACATATCGTTCGTCTTACCGGTGGATTTATCCCTCGTGTGCGGCCAGTAAAATTTCCAGAATTTTTTTTCCGGCTTCGGCCACGCTGGTTCCGGGACCAAAAATGGCCACAGCACCGGCATCATAGAGGAATTGGTAATCCTGGGGAGGAATGACACCACCCACGATAACCATAATGTCTTCCCTTCCCAGTTTCTTCAGCTCTTCGATCACCGCCGGCACCAGGGTTTTGTGTCCTGCAGCAAGGGAGGATACGCCCAATACATGGACATCATTTTCCACCGCCTGTTTGGCAGCTTCCTCCGGTGTCTGAAAGAGGGGACCCATGTCGACATCAAATCCCAGGTCGGCATAACCGGTGGCCACCACTTTGGCACCCCGGTCGTGGCCATCCTGGCCCATTTTGGCAATCATGATCCTCGGCTGGCGGCCTTCCAGTTCGGCAAACTTCCGGGCCAGTTCCTGAGCTTCCATAAAGGTGGATTTATTGTTAGCTTCTGACTTATACACGCCTTCTATCGTTCTGATAACCGCTTTATATCGCCCGGCTACTTTTTCGCATGCATCTGAGATCTCTCCCAGGGAGGCCCGCTTTTTGGCAGCATCAATGGCCAGTTCCAGCAGGTTACCCTGTCCGGAGGCGGCACATTCAGTGATGGCCTTCAGGGAAAGCTGCACCTCGGTTTCATTCCGTCCGGAACGAAGTTTTTTCAGCCTTTCAATTTGCGACAGTCTGACCGCCGAATTGTCTATCTCCAGGATATCAATGGGATCTTCTTTCACCAGTCGGTATTTGTTCACTCCCACAATGGTTTGGGTTCCACTGTCAATTTTTCCCTGGGTGCGGGCAGCTGCTTCTTCAATACGCATTTTGGGGATTCCGGTTTCAATGGCTTTGGCCATACCGCCCAGCTTTTCCACCTCTTCGATCAATGACCAGGCCTTATGGGCAATTTCGTGGGTCAATGATTCCACGTAATAGGAGCCGGCCCAGGGATCCACAGAACGGCAGATTTCCGTTTCCTGCTGGATATACAACTGGGTATTCCGGGCAATACGGGCTGAAAAATCGGTTGGCAGGGCAATGGCTTCATCGAGGGCATTGGTATGAAGGCTCTGGGTGTGCCCGAGGGCTGCAGCCATGGCTTCGATGGCTGTACGTCCCACATTGTTGAAAGGATCCTGTTCGGTCAGTGACCAGCCGGAGGTCTGGGAATGGGTGCGCAATGCCAGTGATTTCGGATTTTTAGGGTTGAACTGTTTGACCAGTTTGGCCCAGATCATCCTTGCTGCACGCATCTTGGCAATTTCCATGAAATGGTTCATCCCCACAGCCCAGAAAAAAGACAAACGGGGCGCAAAAGCGTCGATATCCAGGCCGGCTTTAACGCCGGTGCGGAGGTATTCCAGTCCGTCGGCCAGCGTATAGGCCATCTCAATATCAGCAGTGGCGCCGGCTTCCTGCATGTGGTATCCAGATATGGAAATGGAATTGAATTTCGGCATGTTCCTGGAAGTGAATCCAAAGATATCGGCAATGATCCGCATGGAGAATTCCGGAGGATAAATATAGGTGTTGCGCACCATGAATTCCTTCAGAATGTCGTTCTGAATGGTTCCGGCCAGCTGTTCGGGTTTCACGCCCTGTTCTTCGGCAGTGACAATGTAGAAGGCCATTACAGGCAATACTGCACCATTCATGGTCATTGACACCGACATTTCGCCGAGCGGAATCTGATCGAACAGAATTTTCATATCCTCCACCGAGTCGATGGCTACACCTGCTTTTCCGACATCACCAAGCACGCGCTCGTTGTCGCTG
>DAIDJX010000279.1 GCA_027451165.1 Prolixibacteraceae bacterium
GGTGTTTTTAAGGCTTTCCACATAGTAACGCTGAACTTCTTCCATATCTAAATGAAAAAGTTCAGGTAAGCCCCCAAACCTAAGGTAGTCCAGGAAAACATCCCGGCTGATTTCGATCTTTTTTAATGCAGCATATTCAAAAAAACTGAATGGGAAAATTTCAAACTCCACATACCGCCCCGATAAAAATGATGCAAATTCACCCGATAAAAGATTTGAATTCGATCCGGTGATAAAAAGCTCATAATCCTGAGTAAAATCCTGAGAATAAGAATTGACAAATCCCTCCCAGTTGTCAATATTCTGAATTTCATCCAGGAAAAGATAAATTTTCCCTGAAACATTCAGCTTCTCTTTGTAATAGAGAAACAGGTTTTCAAGATCATCAGAGGTCTTTATATCCACTGATGCAGAAAATTCCTTATTGAGGTAAAAGATGTTTTGTGGATTGACGCCAATCTTTCCGGTCAGGCTCTGCATAATCTGGCGCATCAGGTAACTTTTGCCGGTACGGCGCTGACCAGTCAGAACTTTCACCAGCCTGTTTCCGATAAAACCTGAGATTTTGTTAAGATAAAAAGACCTTTCAAAGCCGGTTTCCGGAAATTGTCCGTCCCAACCATTGTATTTCCTGATTTTATTGAATACTTCTTCCATTTTTTCAGGTTAAGAAGAAAATATATGAAAATATATTTTTTCAAATATACTTTAATTATTTTACTAATTTATACAATTTTCAAATAAAATTGAAAAAAGTGCAACGTATCAGTCTGACACTAAAAGTCCGGGCTAAATAAATGAGTTCTGCAAGGGAAAAATTATGGGATTATTTTGCCCCATCCAGCGTGCTGCTTTTCACCTGAAATTCTTCCGCCGGGCGGTATTTTACATTTTCTATCCTGAATACCACCGGATTGGGCCACTGGTTGTTGGTGTACAAACGGTGTCCGTTGACCGCACTGACCAACAGCCCCATTTTGCCGGGCTGGATGTAAATCTTCGCATCGAAACCTTCCTTATACTCGAGAAGTTCACTTTTATAACCCAGGATGGTCACCCTGGTGTCAGGGCTGCCTTCCAAGGTTTTGAAAAGGAACTCTTTCCGTGATCCGTATGGCCATTCCTTACCGGCCGGGACAATGGCATAGACGGTGTTCCCGGTTTTATCTGCGGTAAACCAGAAGCTTCCCTCCCGGATGATCTTCCAGGGCCGGATGTCATGTATCGCTTCCCTGTTTACATAATTCCAGAGGGCAATTTCCCTGAGCAGCGCTTCCTGCTCAATTTGAATTTCTCCATCCGGTTTCGGACCGATGTTCAGCAGCAGATTACCCCCTTTCGCCCTGATCTCTGCCAGCATATTGATGATTTCCGTTCCACTCTTGTGGGGATCGTTCGTGGGTTTGTACTGCCAGTCGGTGCCCATGGTAAAGCAGGCTTCCCAGGGTCCCGGCATCGGCTTATCAGGGAGTTTCTGTTCCGGTGTTTGCATTTGTCCCCTTGTTACCACCACATCAGGCTGTAACTGCCAGGCATATTCTTTTAAACCCTCGGCGGGACCATCGAAGAAAAGCACATCGATTTTGCCGTAATTGGTCAACAGTTCTTTGATTTGCGCTTTGTCGAGGTCCATCAGTCCGGCATTGTTCTTCGGATAGTGCATGGGATGCTGTAACCGACCGATGGGTATTTTGTTTTCATACAGGTAATTAAAATCTTCCGGAGAGAAATAGATGCCGATGGCAATGCCCTGTTTCCGGAAAGCATCGAAGATTTCCCGGGTGATATCCCGTTTAAAAGGGGTATTCATCACATTGAAACCGGTGGTTTTGGTGTTCCACATACAGAAGCCGGAATGGTGTTTGGTGGTGAACACAACGTATTTCATCCCGGCCAGTTTGGCCAGCACTGCCCAGTCCTCCGGATTGAACTTCCGGGGATTAAAAGTGGAAGGTAATTCATGAACAAACCGGTATAGATAGTCGTCCGAAGCACCGGCCATGGAGTGACTGATCACCGTCCCCAACTGCGAATCCAAACTCCAGTGGATGAACATGCCGAATCCGGCATCCATGAACCATTGTTCCCGTTCAGGTTTATTGGCGGTTTGCTGAGCAACGGCTGCCTGACCAATAAATAGTATGAGCAGGAAGGAAAGTATTCTGTACATATGTTTCGATTTGAAAGTAATAATATCCATTTATTATGGCATTTTAGAAAGTCCTTCCCATTTTACCTGCCAGGTCCCATCCTTCGGAATGCCGGGATTTGTGGTGGTGCATCCGTCGTATCCCGCACACATCAGGACTATGGCAGTCAGCAGACCACCGTTTCCCGGAAGGTACAGTCTCAGCCGGCCATCCTGGTAATTATGGCCGTTGGGCAGGTAAGTATTGGTTTGCACCTCCATGAACAAGGCATCCATGGCTTTATCCGGCCGGCCCAGCCGGACAGCCGTCATGGCCGTCATCGGAAAATCCCAGCCCCAGGTCTTTTTCCAGTTCCAGTGATCCCATACATAGTCAAAGGTAGCATTCATGATTTTTTTGTCGACCAGCCGTGAATCCGGAAAAACGCCTAAGGCTCCCAGCACGGCGGGATGGTCGGAATAATAAGGCAGATGGGTATAGGAATCCGGAGCGCTTTCCGCAGAAAGGTATACGCCATCCTTTTGGGCCAGCACCGACAGCTTTTGAAGGATTTCGTCCCATTTGGCATTGCGTTCCAAGCCCAGTCTGATCCGCCATTCCTGGGCGGTCTGCAAACCCTGGTGCCAGCAGGCAAGCTCATAGGGGGAGTTAAAAGTCACCTCCGGAGCCAGGCTTTCCTGCGCCGGGATGATCCCTTTCAGGATATAGCGGTTCCCGGCAGCATCAAAAGTGGCAAAGGAGGCCATAAAATCAGCCGATTTGAAGACCAGCTCTTTATATTTCTCCAGAATCTCTTTGGAATGATAATTCCGGTAGCAGAGTTCAGCAAAACTGATGATATGCGGCTGCTGCCAGATCAGGAAAGATCCCACGCCGGACGGAGCTTCCACGCCGGTGGTATCGGTCATTTTCATCCAGCGGACTCCTTCAAAGCCCTGCCGTTCAGCGATCTGACGCGCCACCGGCATCACCTTCCGGTACCAGTCCAGGCTCTTTTCCAGCAGGTCGATCCGGTTCCAGAGGGCAAAATGGGCGGCATGCCACCAATGCATCTCCAGGTGGTATTTTCCGAACCAGCTGTTAAAGGTCAGACCGGTTTCCTGGGGCGGGTAATCTCCGGCACACTGGATGGCCATCCGGTATTGGGAGAGCACCACCCTTCTCTCCAGTTCCTTTGCCCGGGTATCAGTGCTCCCTGAAAAATCGACCGCTCCACCCCGGTTCCAGAAATAGCTCCATTTGGCCGCATTGTTTTTACGGGTCAGCTCAAAACCCGGCAATTTGTACGGTGGCATTTCCGGAGAAAACTGGCAACAAAATTCTATGTTATTCCCTTCTCCGGAGAGCTCAAACCAGTGGGGTTGTTTTTCGGTCATTTTTGCCTTTCCGGCCCATTCGATTCCCGCAAAATAAACGGTGGAATCGAGCTCACGCTTTATGACAACACTGTTTTGGGACACGGGGGACAGGAGGGACTCGTGTTTGTCAGGTGAATTCCAGTTGCAGGCGCCATCGGTGTGATTGCCGGTGGGGTAAGGGAACCGGAAGTTCACCTTCAGCCTGCCGTAAGCGATCAAAGGGGAAACCACCCGGGAGGCGATCATGTCGCGGTCGGGATGGCATACCGTGATCACCTCCACCGGTTCGTTCTCCACCAGGAACCGGCTGCGGATTTCACCTTTCCAGAGATCGAGTTCCTGGTCAACACCGGTGATATCTTTAATGGTTGCAGCTGAGCCGTCTTTCTTTAACAGTGTCAATCCGACGATCCCCAGGTGGAGCCGGTGGGAATTGGCCCTGAAATATTCCCCTGCCAGCCTGGCCCTCTCCGGCGTTTTCAGCTGAACGGCATAAGGTTCTTCTCTCCCCCGGAAATTGTAATTTTTTAAACTCTCTTCCAACCGGAAATTCTCCTTGTTGGGAAAACTGTGCCATCCCCACTGCGACTGGGTGCCCAGCGGGATCCCCGGTTCATAGTACTCCGGGAAAGTTTGTAAACCGGTCATGTCGGCGGTAAACGCAAAATTACCGTTCCCGACGGTCAGCGGAGATAGGGTATCAACGCAGGTTACCTTCACATTATGCCTTAATACCAGCGCTCTCCTGTCGATGCTTCCCCTGAAGTTTGTCTTAACCAAAATTTCGGATTTAGTCCTTGATATTTCGGATTTCGGATGGTGGATTTCGGATTTATGCCTTGAGATTTCGGATTTCGGATGTACAATTTCGGATTTATTCTTAA
>DAIDJX010000280.1 GCA_027451165.1 Prolixibacteraceae bacterium
CCATCAAACTCCCCGGCCGCAGCGAGGATGAAAGTGATTTTGTTTACCTGCCCATCGATGCCAAGTTCCCGAAAGATTCCTACGAAAGGCTGATCGAGGCTTATGATAATGCCATTCCCGGGGACATTGAGGATGCCTCCGCCAACCTGGAGAATACCATCAAAAAGATGGCCCGGGATATCCGCGACAAATACATCGATCCACCCAACACGACCGATTTTGCCATTCTTTTTCTGCCCTTCGAAAGCATATATGCCGAGGTCATCCGGCGTTCGCCGTTGGTGGACCAGCTCCGCAATGAGTTCAGGATCACCGTGGCCGGACCCACCACCCTCATGGCTTTGCTGAACAGCCTCCAGATGGGCTTCCGCACCCTGGCGCTCCAGAAACGAAGCAGTGAAGTGTGGAGGGTGCTTTCCTCCGTGAAAACGGAATTTGAAAAGTTCGGGAGCCTGCTTTCCAAAGCCCAGAACAACATTCAGACCGGTCTGGGACAACTCGATCATGTAGTGGGGACCCGCACCAAAGCCATCCAGCGGCACCTCCGGAATGTGGAAGCCCTGCCTGCCGCCGAAGCCCGCAAAATCCTCCCCGACATCACCGGAACAGACACTTCCGGGGAAGAGGAAGATGAAGAGGAATGATTTTGGGAAATAAGCTATACCTTTGCTCCCGTTAGAGACAATGATTTTCATTCTGGCCAACGGAATAAAATCACAGAAATCACTGAAATCAAAAGAATCATAGTATGAGTTTAGTTTGTGGCATCATCGGGCTGGCCAACACCGGCAAAACCACCCTTTTCAACTGTATGTCGAATGTGAAGGCGGAAACCTCACGCTTTGCCTTTACTTCCAATAAATCAAATCTCGGACTGATCAGGGTGCCTGATCAGCGACTGGCCGAACTTGAAAAGTTGCAGCCGACTGAAAAACTGGTTCCGGCCATCGTAGAAATCGTCGATATCCCGGGTCTGGCCAAAGGTTCCAGCGAAGGGGAGGGCATGGGCAACAGCTTCCTGGCCGATATCCGCGATACTGACGCGCTGATCCATGTGCTGCGCTGCTTTGACGATGAAAACCTCATGCACATTGACGGGAGTGTTGATCCGCTCCGGGACCTGGAAACGCTCGACTTTGAACTCCAGGTGAGGGATATGAGTTCCGTGGACAAAAAAATCCAGCGTACAGAAAAACTGGTGAAAGCCGGGGTTAAAGATGCCAAAGCTACCATGGATGCTCTCCACAAGGTGAAGCAACACCTGGAATCTTTTGGCAATGTCAGGGATCTACCACTCGACGAGAACGAGAAAAGACAAATCCAGGATCTTTCCCTGCTGACAGCTAAACCGGTATTGTACGTGTGCAACGTGGATGATGCCTCTGCCGCCACGGGGAACGCATATTCAGCAAAAGTCATTGATTTTCTGAAAGGACAACATGCGGAAGGACTGATCATTGCCGCCCGTCTGGAATCGGAAATTGCGGACCTGGACAGTGAGGAAGACCGGATGGAATTTCTGAACGATGCCGGATTACAGGAACCAGGCGTCGACCGGCTGGTGCGATCGGCCTATTCCCTGCTGAATCTCTGCTCCTTTTTCACTGTCGGTCCCAAGGAAATTAAAGCCTGGACCATTCACAAAGGGATGACTGCTCCCCAGGCTGCAGGAGTGATCCACAGCGACCTGGAACGAGGCTTTATCCGCGCGGAAGTCATGAAATACCACGATTTCATCACCCTGAAATCAGAACAGGCCTGCAAGGAAAAGGGCAAATTCTTCGTGGAAGGGAAGAACTACGTCGTCGGAGACGGGGATATTCTGCATATCCGGTTCAATGTGTAACCTTAACTCATGACGGGAAAGTGATGCTCAGCAAATATACCGGATGCCTCCTCGGCGGGGCGGTCGGAGATGCTTTGGGAGCGCCCGCGGAATTTCTTTTTCTTCCGGATATCCTGCATCGCTTTGGTCCGGGCGGAGTCATCGATTTTATTGAGTTTTCCGACGGTTTGGGGCGGATTACCGACGATACCCAGATGACGCTCTTCACAGCGGAAGGCATACTCAAAGCCGGCAACAAATTGCTTACCGGCTTTCCGGAGGATTATCTTCCTGAGATGTATACTTCCTATTTACGCTGGTTGCACACCCAATCAGGATTTATTCCGCAGCAGCTGATGGAAAAACCCGACCTAACGGGTGGTTTGATGGAACTGAAAGAGCTGTTCCGGCGCCGTGCACCGGGTAATACCTGTCTTTCTGCCCTTCAGAGCGGGAAGATGGGCACCATTGACCACTCAATCAATGACTCCAAAGGTTGTGGTGGGGTGATGAGGGTGGCTCCTGTAGGGCTTATAGAAGGTCTTTCTCCGGAAATGGCCTTCCGGGTGGCCGCTGAGGCTGCAGCCATTACCCACAGCCATCCATCCGGCTATTTGCCGGCTGGCGCCCTGGCAGCGCTGCTGGCGTTTATCCGGAAAGGATTTCCGCTGGAAGAAGCCATAACACGTACCATGACCCTGTTGGGCAATTGGAAGGATCACGGAGAGGTTCTGAATGCCTTGGCAAAGGCAGTCTCCATGGCTTCTTCCATGATCGGTACGCCTTCTTTCTCACTTACGGAAAAACTGGGGGGAGGCTGGACCGGTGAGGAAGCGCTGGCCATCTCCGTCTATTGTGCCCTCTGTTTTCCGGATGATTTTGAAAAAGCAGTGATCCTGTCCGTCAACCACAGCGGGGACAGCGACTCCACCGGCGCCATTACCGGCAATATCCTCGGTTTTTTGCTGGGGGAAGAGGCCATTCCTTCCCGATGGCTGGAAAAACTGGAAATAAGGGAGCAAATCCGGAGAATGGCTGAGGGATTATTTATTCTCTGATAGTTTAAGGTTTACCGGATAATTCACATTTTAAAAACCATATTATGGCAACATTGACACAAGAAATGAAAGAAATGATCCTGACCCAGCAATGTTTTCACGCTACGGTCAGTAAAGAGGGCATACCCAACATCGCTCCGAAACGGTCCACACGGATTTTTGACGACGAAACCCTGATATTCAACGAAGGTGTAGGGGGCATAACATGGAATAACATTCTGGAGGGTTCGAAGGTTGCTGTCGGTGTGGTCAACCGGGAAATTCTGGACGGATTCCGTTTCCTCGGCACTCCGGAAGTGATCACGGAAGGTCCGGTCTATGAAAAATCTGCAGAATTGTCGGTTAAGAACGGCATGCCCAAACCCAAAGCGGTCATACTTGTTCATATCGAAGAAATCCATAGCCTGAAGCCGGGCCCGATGGCCGGGAAACGGATCGGATAGTTCTTTTCCTGTTATCCCTGCCCCTTTTGTCATTCCAGGCAGGAGCACAATAAAAAACCGGGCACAATGCGGGGATAGCAGTAATTCTTACCCAACTTCCATACGATAATGAGATTTCTCCCTCCGGTCGGAATGACAAGGTAAGTTGATAACATGGGAAGCGGGGACGGGCGGTCATCTGGTCTCGGATTGCACTGTTTCCTTACGAACAGGAGATCCTTCACCCCTGCTATCCCGCAATGCTTCCCGCACGGGGTTCAGGATGACAATGCACCGGGCCTGTATGGAAGCGGGGCCGGGCGGTCTGGAATTTGCACTTCATGGAAGGTTTTTGCTCCGCCCGGCCCCACTTCCTCTTATTGCATTAAGCTCCCTGTCATCCTGACGACACGAAGTGAGGAAGGATCTGCCTGTTATTTACTGACTTTGACATTGCGTCACCCTAAAAGTATTATCAGAAATTTTTCTCATTTAAGATAGCGATTTTCAAAGAGTTAGAATTATTGTTTTGGATAGCATAAAAACAAACCTTCCAATTAAAACCTTATTTCTTACAAATAACCTTGATAGAAAACGATTAAAACAATTTTCATGACTAACCTTATTACCTTATGAATATGGAATCAAAAGTTAAATTCATTTATGAAAACAGAAGGTAAGAAGGTTTGAAAAGGTCGGGGTCTTTGTTTTTCTATCAAGGTATTTCTGACAAGGATAAGGTTATTTAGCTGGCAATCTCCGGAAGCAATCCCATGACCGTCAGGTGCGGAAACAAAAGGTTTGACACTGGGGAGAACCTCACCCTCGGTGAGGGATCTCATTCCCGTCAGGTGCGGATTAAAATATGAAATTGTGTCATTGCCGGGGGGCCATTCACAGCGGCGGTATTTCAAACAGCGGTGGAGGAGATTCGGGGGTACGTCCTTTTCTATAAATATTGACGCGCCGATGGCGCTGGTGGAATCCCGTCTATGGTCTCCCGTTTCCGTTCTCCGGTATTTCCGTTGAAGTGGATGTAAGGATTGATTCTTGCCATAACTATCT
>DAIDJX010000281.1 GCA_027451165.1 Prolixibacteraceae bacterium
ATATAGCATGATCGGTTTATTTTTGTTACGAAAAAACACAAATATTTATAACGAATTATAACCAAAGTCAGATGAAATCAAACAAAACCACAAGTCTGGTTACACCGGGTTACACCATGACCTTTATTCTGGTTACCGCCCTTTTCTTTCTGTGGGCACTCCCCAATAACCTGAATGACATTCTGATTCCGCAGTTCATGAAGTCGTTTGAACTGAACCGGCTGAAGGCAGGACTGGTGCAATCGGCATTTTACCTGGGATATTTCATCCTGGCGATCCCTGCGGCGCTGGTTATGGACCGGTTCGGTTTCAAAACCGGTTTGCTGGCCGGTTTGCTGTTGTTTGCATCGGGGTGTTTCCTGTTCTGGCCGGCAGCCATGGCCGGGAAGTACCTCTTTTTTCTCGGGGCCTTGTTTGTGATTGCCTCCGGGTTGGCATTTATGGAGACAGGCTCCAATTCCTTCATTGCCATATTGGGCGATCCGGACCGGTCGGAACAGCGACTGAACCTGTCCCAATCGTTTAATCCGCTCGGATCGATTACCGGGGTTCTGGTTGGAACTGCTTTCATCTTTTCGGGAAAGGAACCCTCAGCAGCAGAGATTGAGACGATGAAATCAGCCGGCACTTATCAGCAATTCCTGCACGAGGAAATCATGCGGGTGGGGCCGCCTTACCTGGTGATCGGAACCCTCCTGCTGATTATGGCTTTTCTGATCTGGCGGGCAAAATTTCCGGATAGTGGAAAATCAACGGATGATCATTCCGGTAAAAAAGGGAAATTTTCCGAATTGGTCAAATACCCTCATTATCTTAAAGGGGTACTGGCACAGTTTTTTTATATCGGGGCTCAGGTTGGTACCTGGAGTTTTCTGATCCAATATTCAAAAGATTATGTTCATAAAACCGAAAAAGAGGCGGGAATCTACCTGACCATATCATTGATTGCTTTCGGAGTGGGCCGTTTTGTCTCCACCGCGCTGATGAAACGGGTCGAGCCAAAAAAGTTGATGGGAGGTTATGGTGCCATGAATATAGTACTGGTCTTTCTCGCGGTGATCCTCCCGGGCGCTGTTGGGGCCTGGGGATTGATCATTTCGAGCTTTTTCATGTCACTCATGTTCCCGACCATCTTCGCCCTGGGTGTCAAAGGACTGGGGCCCAACACCAAACTGGGCGGTTCGGGGATCATCATGGGCATTATCGGGGGAGCCATCTGGACCCCTCTGATGGGATTTATAGCCGACCAGACCGGCAGCATGGCACTGGCCATGATCGTACCCCTGATCAGTTATGTCTATGTGACTTATTATGCGGTGATCGGGTCAAAGCCCGGAGGTCCGTTGTACAGCCATTCCGACAGCAGCGTCATCGCTTCTCATTGAAACAGCCGGCGGGATCAGCCGGAAAAATGGACAGGAACATTCCTTATACCCAAAGCCGGAATTTCTATGAAGCATTACGAAAAAAGCTGGGTGACCAAAAAGTGTCTTTTGAATTACTGGAAGGCGCAAGGCATGGAGGTCCGCAATTCTCAGACCCGTCCAACCTGGAAAAAGTCATTCTGTTTTTCGATAAATATTTGAAATAGAATTGATTAAATGAATATTGCGAATCACTGTTTTTTATTATTCATATCAGTTTTCTTTTATTTTCAATTGAATGCCCAAACGCCGGTCTCTTCTTTTGATGGTGCTGAAGTACAATTGATGCCTTCATGGATCAGTAAGAAACAGGATTTAAACACGGATTACCTGCATCGGCTCGATCCCGACCGTTTACTCCACAATTTCCGTGTAAACGCCGGCATTCCCTCCAACGCCTTACCTTTGGAAGGGTGGGAGAGTCCGGGGTGCGGACTGCGCGGGCATTTTACGGGGCATTACCTTTCTGCTTGTGCAACGTTGATACAGAGTGACGAAGATTCATTGCTGGCGAAAAGAATCCGCTACATGATTGATGGTTTGCAGAAATGCCAGGAAAAGCTGGGCGGCAAATATCTCAGCGCCTTTCCGGAGTCGGAATTCGATATTCTGGAAACAAAGTATGGTGGCGTCTGGGCCCCCTGGTATACCTTTCACAAGATCATGCAGGGTTTGCTTGATGTTTACACCTGCACCGGAAATAAGCAGGCATACCAGATATTGCTGAATATGGCTGATTATGTGGCTCAAAGGATGAGCAAACTGCCGGACACGGAGATTGAAAAAATCCTTTTTTCTGCCGAAGCCAATCCTACGAATGAAGCCGGCGGAATGAATGAAGTGTTGCACAACCTGTATGCAGTTTCCGGAGATGAAAAACACCTGAAACTGGCCGGAATTTTCGACCGGAGTTGGTTTTATCAGCCTCTGGCGGAAGGGAAGGATATTCTGTCGGGTTTGCACGCCAACACCCACATCGTTTTGGTGAACGGTTTTGCGCGCCGGTTCGAAAATACCGGAGAAACTGATTTTCTTAAAGCGGCTGCCAATTTCTGGGACATGCTGTTAAACCATCACACCTATGTGAACGGTTCAAGCAGCGGCCCGCGCCCGATCGCCACCACCCCTACCTCCCGGATTGCCGAACACTGGGGACATGCCGGTCATTTGAGCGCCACTCTTACCGGCGAAATTGCTGAGTCTTGCGTGACCCACAACACCCAAAAACTGACGGCCAATCTCTTCCGTTGGACAGCCGGTCCGGAATATGCCGATGCGTATATGAATACCTTTTACAATGCGGTGTTACCCATTCAGAACAGCGAAAATGGTTCGGTGGTCTATCATTTGCCGCTGGGTTCACCCAGAGAAAAGAACTTCCTGAAAGAGAACGACTTTAAATGTTGCAACGGATCGTGCATCGAAGCTTTCACCCGCTTGAATTCAAATATTTATTTTCATGATGAACATTCCCTGTGGGTCAACCTGTTTATTCCTTCGGAAGTTATCTGGAAGGAAAAAGGGGTCATACTTCGACAACACACGGATTTTCCGGAAAATCCGTCAACACGGTTCACTGTTTCAGCGGTAAAACCAATAAAATTCGCATTAAAACTGCTGATCCCGTCCTGGGCGGATTCAAAAACCAGGATTTTGGTGAACGGCCAACCTGTCAGGAGAAGAATTAAACCGGTATCTTATATCACCATCGACAGAATCTGGAAAGAAGGTGATCAGGTCGAACTCGTATTTTCGTACAACTTCCATCTGAAAAGTATGCCCGACAATGAAAAGGTGATCGCTTTGTTTTATGGTCCGCTATTGCTGGCTTTTGAAACAGAAAGGGAACTCATCCTGAAAGGCAACCGGGCGTCCATCCTGCAAAACCTGACTAAAAACGACGGGGAATTTACCTTCAGCCTGAAAAATGCCAACCGGTCATTTTCACTCAAACCCTTTTATGCCGTTCAGATTGAGTCATACGGGGTTTATGCGACGATCAGAAATGAATTTTAAGGAACAATTAAGGATATTTGCGCAATGAGAAAACATTTTTCAATTGCTTCAGGACTTTTTTTTCAAAGTTTAACGGGCCTCATTGTTTGTGCCTTTTTGGGATCATGTACCCCGGACACTGAAATTACCTGGATTTCAACCACAGAAAGCAATCCCTGGTCAGAAAGGGAAAATTTGATACCCGGAAATGCAGAAGACAACGCCGATGTCACCATTGATTTGACTCATACCGGGCAAACCATTAAAGGCTTTGGGGCCTGTTTCAATGAACTGGGCTGGACATCGCTGGGCAGGTTAAAGGAGGAAGACCGTTCAGCAATATTTACGGAACTTTTTAAACCCGGAGCGGGTGCCGGTTTTACCATCTGCCGGATGCCGGTCGGGGCGAATGATTTTTCGCGTGACTGGTATTCCTACAATGAAACGGAAGGGGATTTCGAAATGAAAAATTTCAGCATCGGGAATGACCTGGAAACATTGGTGCCCTTTATCCGTGAAGCCCAAAAATACAATCCGGAACTTAAAATATGGGCTTCTCCCTGGAGTCCGCCGGCATGGATGAAATGGAACAAGCATTATGCCTGCGCTGTTCCCTGGCCGGGGCTGGCTGAGCAGTTTCAGAATCACCTGCCAAAGGATAAACAGGGGAAGGAGGGCACCAACATGTTTATTCAGCATAAGGAACATTTTGCCGCATATGCCCTCTATTTTTCAAAATTTATTGAAGCATACCGGGCACAGGGAATTCAGATTGGCATGATCATGCCGCAAAACGAATTTAACTCCTGCCAGATCTTTCCGAGTTGCTATCGCTTTGTTATTGCGGTAGCGTTGAAGCTGACCACCCCAAAGACCACCAAAACACATAAAGTGGCTGTCGTCATCTTCTCTGTAAACACATGGATCGATGGAATAGCTGCCTTTTATCGG
>DAIDJX010000282.1 GCA_027451165.1 Prolixibacteraceae bacterium
TACCTTTGAACAACTGGATGGATGACTGGGTAAATGAAAAACTGGCCCCTGATGCTACATAACACCATATGAACATTATTAAGATTTCATTTATCAGCACGGGGAAGGAGCTCAGCAAGTATGACAGGGGATTTGATAATATTCTTGCCTCTGTTTTCCCGAATACCCCTGAGTCTTTTTCCTGTCATTATTCCATGTACAAAAACCTCAAAGAATAGCGGATCGTTGGGTAGGGCGCGGTTTCACATTTTGCCACGATTTGATGTCGGGATCCAGGAAAACTTTTTACTTTTTCACCAATAATTGGATCACCGGCATAACGGGCTTCCCGTTTTGGTCCAGGATGCCGAAGGAGGTTTTGTAATCCCAATGTGCAAATGCGATGTTATTTTCACGGAAAATATCCGTTAAATCACTGTACCAGCGAAGGGCATCTTCCTTAGGCGCCGTATAGTACACGCCAAATTCTCCGCAATAGAGGGGCAGATTCATTTTTTGGGCGGATTCAATGGCGAACCTGATATCTTTGAGCATTACCTCTTTATCCCAGTATCCATACGGCCATTGCAGCTCTTTAAAATAGGCAGGATCAGCTGCCTGGTCTTCCCTGCTGACCACTTCCCCCGGGTAACGGACAGTGCCTTTGTAGCTTTTTACCTGCGTCCAGGGCGCTTTATAGTGGGTGAAGCCAAAGGGCCGGTAATAATGAAAACTCAGGATGATATTGGGGTCATTCCCGGGTACTTTCAGAAAAGGGAAGGTTTCGGTTCCCTGCCATTTGTTGGAACCGGTCACAATGGTACGTTCCGGTTCGATTTCCCTGATGGATTTATGCAGCCTGAAAATCAGCTTGTTCCAATCCTGGTGATCGTTAGCAACCGCTTCGTTCATCAGTTCATAAGCTACCTGATCGTTTGGGTATTGCCTGAGTTCAGCCGAAAGTTTTCTCCAGATTTGAACCAGCTTTTCCTGCTCTGCGGGATCGGTCCACAGGGCATTTGATGCTGCATTGAAATAGTGAGACCGGATAATGTGCAGGTCGACAATCACCTTCAACCCGTTTTTCAGGCTCCAGCGAATCGCCTGGTGCATCAGCCGGAACGCCTCCTCTTCCCGGTTACCGCTTTCATCCCAAAACTGAACTTCGTCTATGGGAAGCCGCACATGGTCAAAACCCAGACCAGCCAGCAATTCAATGTCTTTCTCCGTAATGAATTTTTCCCTTTCCGGCCCCCTTTTTTCGGATTGGGATAGCCAAATGGCAAGATTTACACCGGTCCGGATCCGGAATCCGTTAGGGGTTTGAACAAACTGGCCAAAAACGGAGGACAAAAGAAAAAGGTAAAAAGAGGTGATCAATATGATCTTTTTCATGGTGATGACATTCTTAGTATGATTGAAATTCAAATCTAACAACAAAGCAACTAAAATATAAAAATTTAATACTTTATAATGATTGACATTATCCCATAACTTTGTGATGATATACATATCCAAAAGGAATGACTGAAAGTGAACTGAAATCAGGTTACCGGGAAATTGCCCAGAAACTTTCTGCCCGAAAACTGAAACAGGCCTTTGCCCTGATCAGGAAATGGGCAGTAAATACCGGGCAGGCTGCATTTACGGACCAGTTGGATGAACTGGAGCTTACCTACAGGAATATGCTGAATTACACCGTGAAGGGGGTTGAAGATCCTGAACGCGGGAAAATTTACAATCATCTGTTGGTGCGTGCCTATGAACTTACCGACCGGATATTTGACAACTGGATGACAAAATTCAGCCTTTCTTTTCTGTACAATAGGAAACGAGCCACTGAAACTCTTGCCACCGATGACTCGATGGCTTATATAAGGTCATTTACAGAATTTTCCCGGAAACAGGAAACCCAGGAAATTGCTCACGAAAGGGAAGCAGATGAGCGGTACACCGGGGTACTGTGGCAAAAGGTTATCAGCTTGTTCTGGGTCGTTTTGTTTACCAACAAAATCGGCGATGATGAACGGACCAATCTCTCTGTGATTATAAAAAACGGTCATATCCCTGCCGAATACAGATCTTTGCTGGTTACAGCCTTGACATTCAGTATGCTGAGATACTTTGACGAAAAAAAACTGAATCTGCTTCTCTTTCTTTATGTGACAGGTGACAAGGCTCCCCAGTTAAGGCAAAGGTGCCTGACCGGTTTTCTGCTGGCCGTTTACCAATTTGGTGACCGCTTGGAGTTCTATCCCAAAATAATGGCAAGGCTGGCTGTGATGGGCGAAAATCATGCCTTTTGCAGCAATGCCGGTCAAATCATGTTGCAATTGCTGGGCAGCCGGGAGACCGAGAAAATTACCAGAAAAATCCAGGAGGAAATCATTCCTGAAATGATCAGGATTTCTCCCAACATCAGAAACAAACTCAATATTGAAAGCCTGATGGATGAGGGGATGGGGGAGGACAGAAATCCGGAATGGACTGAGTTATTCAAGGATTCTCCCGGACTCCTGGGGAAAATGGAAGAACTGACCCAAATGCAGACCGAAGGGGCTGATGTATTTCTCAGCTCATTTTATGCGCTGAAAAGTTTCCCGTTTTTCAGTGAATTTACCAACTGGTTCATTCCCTTTTACCCGGATCATCCGGAATTTGCCCAGTTTTCTCCCGAAGAGTATCCGGAAAAATCAGCCATTTCAGGATCCCTGGTTAATGCTCCATTCCTTTGCAATTCAGACAAATACTCTTTTATGATCATGCTGAAATCCATTTCCGGAGAAGCCAGGTCAATGATGAAAATGGTTTTGAAGGAGCAAATGGAACAGCTGGAGGAGATCTCCAGGGAAGAAGTTCTGTTGGATCCGGACAGAGAAGCGAAGATCGTTTCCAATCAATACATTCAGGATCTTTACCGTTTTTTCAGGTTACACCCTTCCAGGAAAGATTTTGACGACATTTTCAGCTGGCGATTTGATTTCTATCACAAACCATTCTTCAGGAAAATATTGGAAAAGGAAGATGACCTGTTAAAAAAGACGGCAGCCTTCTATTTTGAAAAAGGATATTTTGAAGAGGCGCTGGATATGTACAGCCAGTTTGGGGATCAGGAGGGAGAATACCTTCAGAAGGCAGCCTATTGCCACCAGAAACTCGGTCACTTTGAACAAGCGCTTGAATTGTACCGGAAAGCTGAATTGTATGAGGTCAACCGCATCTGGAACCTGAAAAAGATCGCTTTTTGCTACCGGAACCTCAAGCGCCCGGAGGAGGCCCTTAAAGTGTATCAAACCCTTCAAACCCTTGACCCGGAAAACCTGAATACGATCTATGCCCTGGGGTATTGTTACAGTGAGACAGGGCGTTATCCCGATGCCCTGAACTCATTTTTCAAAATAGAGTACCTTTCCCCCGGGAATAAAAAAGTATGGAAACCCATCGCCTGGTTCTCCTTTCTGACGGGTAAAATGGAACAGGCAGAGCGTTACTACAAAAAGCTTTTGGAGGATTTCCCGGATAAATATGACCTGATGAATATGGGCCATGTGCAGTGGGCGATGGGAAAACGGGAATCAGCACTGGAGTATTACCGGCATTCGCTCACCACAGGAGGTTTTTTAAGGGAGGATTTCCTGGCTGCCTTCGAAGAAGACAAAGCAGCGCTGGTTTCCCAGGGTGTTCCGTCAGACGACATCCCGATTATCCTCGATCAGCTCTGGTATTCCCTGGAGGCTGACACATGAAAAGGCATGTCTGGTATACCGCTCTGACTGTCCCTGCCTTTGGGGCGCTTTATCTTCTTACTTTCCTGGCGGTCATTACGATTTTGCTGTTTGTTTTGTTGAAACTGGACCGGATAGTCCAGGTACTCATCATGTTTTGGGCTAAATCTGTATTTGGGGTACTTGGAAAAAGACTGCACGTAGAAGGCGCTGATTATTTGGATAAGGAGAAAAAATTCATTGTACTTGCCAATCACACAAGCCTCTTTGATATTATGGCCATCATGGCCTTCTTCCCCGGAGTGTCCTGGTTTGGCCGGGAATATCTGTTGAAAATTCCGGTATTCGGGTTCCTGCTGAAGAAGATGCATTATATCCCGATGCAGAAGGCAGATTACAGAAACACCCTGAGAATGGTTGAACAATTGGTTCAAAATGGTGACAGAAGATCCATTGCCATATTTCCGGAGGGGACCAGGACAACAGATGGCACAATCAACAGGTTCCACAAAGGTTTTATTTATGTGCTAAAGACATCTAAATCAGATATTTTACCTGTTACTTTGAATGGTTTCTACCAGTTTAAGCCAAAAAACAGATTTTACATTGATT
>DAIDJX010000283.1 GCA_027451165.1 Prolixibacteraceae bacterium
ATTCAGCAGGCAAAAGAACGGCTCTTCGACCGCCTCAACGACATGCCCTTCGAAGAGCGAACCATGCCTTTCAATGACCCTTTTATCCGGGAGATGTACGACTCTGCCGAAACTGCCGTCCTCTCCAAAATCATTGCGCTGGACAACCGGTGAACACTTGGTAAATATTTCAGAATTTTTAATAAAAAACTTATGAAAACAAACAGAAGGGAATTTCTAAAGTCCGCAGTTGCGGGTACAGCCGGCCTGGCCTTGGCAGGTGGTGCATTTGCCTCATCGGCAAAAAGTTATTGGAACATACCCGGTGCCAACGACCGGCTGAATATTGCCATCATTGGTCTCGGCAGAAGATTGGACGCCTATCTTGAACCGGTATCCATGCCAAAAAGCAATGTGCGGCTGCTTTATTTGTGCGATGTGATGAAAAAACAGCGGGAAAAAGCGGCTGCAACGTTCAAGAAACATATTGACTATGAACCAAAACTGGAGAACGATTTCCGGAAGGTATATGAGGATAAGGATGTGGATGCGGTTTTCATAGCAACACCCGACCACTGGCATACACCCGGAGCTATTATGGCGATGGCCGCCGGAAAGCAGGTCTACCTGGAAAAACCCTGCACCCATAACCTGGTGGAAAACGACATGCTCACTGCAGCCCTGAAAAAGTATGGGAAAGTGGTTCAGATCGGCGTTCAGCAAAGATCTTCGGGACATACCATTGAAATTATCGGGGAAATACATAAAGGGATCATCGGAATACCCTATAAAGCGTTGACCTTCTACACCAACCAGCGGGGAGAGGTTCCGTTACAGAAACCGGCTCCGGTTCCTGAAGGCCTCGATTGGGAATTGTTCCAGGGGCCTGCGCCACGCAGGGCGTACACTGCTGAAACCTGGGATTACAACTGGCACTGGTATGGCTGGAACTATGGCACCGCTGAGGCCGGCAACAATGCCACCCACGAACTGGATGTAGCCAGGTGGGCATTACAGGTTAATCTCCCCAAACACGTCAACGTTCAGGCAGCCAAAAGTCAGTTTCTCAACGATGGCTGGGAAATGTACGACAATATGGATGCCACTTTTCATTTTGATGGCGATAAAATCATTAAGTGGGATTGCAACAGCAGGAACGGGTACCTGACCTATGGGTATGACCGTGGAACCATCATTTATGGCAGCGAGGGGTCTGTTTTCGTCAACCGGAACCTTTATATCCTGTTTGACAGGAAAGGAAAGAAAATCAAACAGAGTCTATCTACGTCCAATGAAGCAGGAACCGCCCTTGGAGGTGGTGGAGATATGACAACAACACATGCTTTGAATTTCTTCCAGGCTATCAGGGGTATAGAAAAGCTGAATGCGCCGGTAGAAGATGCCGTCTTTTCCCACGCACTGGTTCACTATGCCAACATCGCCTACCGGGCAGGTAAAGGAATTGACATCAATCCTGCCAACGGAAAAATTTCAGATCGAAAAGCAGCTAAGTTCATGGGCAGGGAATATGCCCCCGGCTGGCATCCTGATAAATACCTGTAATGGTGCACTATCAGGATTTGCATGTATGGAATAACTAAAAGGCTGCCCTAACCGGCAGCCTTTCTTATAGAACACCTCAGACGGTACTCTCAAGGACCGGATTCTTCAGTCAATCAGTCCCAGGGAATAAAAAAAGAGAGAATTTCTGCCGAAAAAACGGATGGGCAATACCGTTACCTTGGCTGCGAAAATCTGTAGTATAATACTGTCCTGTAAGGCCCTGTCGCGAATGCGGAAGTCAGAAAACCGGAAGTTCGATAAGATACCATGATTTACAACAACCGGTAAAATTGCTCTTTGTAGCTCTCCCCGACCGGAATCAACTGATCTCCGAACCGGATCCTGTCCTTTTCAATACTGTCGATTTTTGACAGAGACACCATATACGATTTATGACATCTGACAAAATCTTCCGGCAGCATTTTTTCCAGTTCCGGAAATGTATGACTGGCTAAAATTCTGCCTGAAGTGGTATGTATCGCCAGAAAATCACGCATTCCTTCGATATAGCGTATTTCGTCGCACATGATTTTTAACAGTTTATATCCAGATTTGACAAAGATATAAGCAGCTGTCCGCCTGGTGTTTGGTTCCGGTGAGAATTGCCATCCGATAAAATCAGCCGCTTTGTTCACCGCCTGGGAAAAGCGGTCAAATGTATAAGGCTTCAGGAGATAATCGGTCACGGAAAGATCAAAGGCTTTCAAGGCATACTCCTGATGCGCAGTGGTAAAGATGACCGCAGGCCGGGCAGGGAGTTGTTCCAGCATGGAAAGACCACTCATCTCCGTCATCTGGATATCCAGAAACAGAAGTTGTACAGGCTGAAGCCTGAAGAATTCCAAGGCTTTCAAGGGATTGGTGAATGTCCCCTCCAACTTTAACCCCGGAAACTTTCCGATAAAGAGCTTAAGTTTCTCCAGGGCAAAGGGTTCATCGTCCACTGCCAGGCAGGTTATCATCATCCAACTCCAGTTTTAATTCAACCATAAATGTTTGTCCTGTGTTATTAGCCTCCAGACTGTATTTCCCGGGATAAATCAAATCCAGCCGTCTTTTAACATTTTGCAGACCAAGTCCGCCACCGGTAGAGGATTTCACCAGATCATCCTCAACACATGGATTGCTGATCCTGAAAGTAAGCAGATTTCCTTCCAGGCTGATTTCGGTATGAACAATATCCTTTCCCTCTCTGGTTGAGGCATGTTTAAAGGCATTTTCGATGAGTGGAAGGAAAAGCATGGGGGCAATCAGGAAATCCTTGTTTAACAAAGGAGGATTAAAGCTCAGGTATTCAGGATTTAATACCCTTAACCTCAAAAGCTCAATATAATCTTCAGTTTGTTTTAATTCCTCCGCCAGACTGATTTTCCCGGTTTGGGTATCGTAAATCATATACCTCAGAATATTCCCGAGTTTTGATAGGGATTCTGAAGCTTTCCGGGTATCCTGATGTACCAGGTAATCAATGTTGTTGAGAGTATTTAAAAGGAAATGAGGGCTCAGCTGCATTTTGAGGAAAGAAAGTTCTGTCTGCATATGCAAGACCTTTAGTTCCTCCTTTTCATTTTCTATTCGCTGCACATCCCCATATTTTCTGAAAATCAGCGCCAAAAAGATCAGCAGGATGTGCGGGATCAGGGAACTCAGCAGGGAAATGACCCCAAATCGTATGGAAGGATAGGCAAAAAAAGTGAGAAGAATTAGCAGGGTTAAGGCCAGAAAGATCAGTCTTGTCTTTTTCTTTCCAGCCCAGGTGATGCCAAAAAAGGTAAGGTAAAAGAACAGAAGCCCCATGATCAGTTCCAGGAAAATGACATATCCCAGGTGTCTCGAAAATGGGGCTTCAGGATCCGCCTGCAGGTAAACCAGTGTCAACATCCAGGTCAGGGCCACAAAAGCGATCCAGAAAAAGAAATGTACAAGGAAAGCTGCAGAGCGTTTCATGGTCGATATAAATTCAGGTTAAAAGTAGCGATAAAGTCCTAATTGAAAAACAAAATCAAGTGTTGAAAGTCTGACGCTTTTCAGAATCACTCAGGCAACGGAAGACGAAAGCCATGAAAATCATAAAAAGGTGCGGAACCACTGAACTTACCACCTGCCATGCTCCGATTTTTATTGCCGGGAATGCAAACAGCAGCAACAAAAGCAGCAAAATTGCCCCGATGATAAAACTATTGACCGGGTTTTTCCGGGCCCAGGGCAGCGTGAAAAAGGTCAGGTAAAAAAAGATCATGCCCATGACCATTTCCAGAAACACAACATAAGCGAAATGACTGCCAAAAGGTGCGTCCGGTTTGGCTTCCAGGAAGAGTTTACTCTGAGCAATGACCATGAGCGTGAAGATTACCCAGAGAATGAGGTGTGAGGAGATGATTGCTGATTTTTTCATAACAGAAATTTTTATTGGTAAAACATGCTGCAAAAATCAGCGCTCTCTTCCGGCAGGTCAAATAAAATCTGCAAATCCCGGTTTCTGACCAACAAAAAGGACTTATGATACTGAAATGACCAATCACCCCATTTGCCATAAGGATAAACATTCCCTAACCTCCGGCCAGTTTAACCGGTTCCTGAAGAACCTGCGATTTACTCCGGGATGATCCGCCAGGGGGAAGAAATGGTGGAGATTATCCATCTGTTGTCGTAACTTCCCGGTGCCAGCCCCGTAAAGCTGATCCTGATCCTGTGCCTGCCACTGTTCAGTTCAGGTAACCGGAGCACGGGTTCAGCCTTGCGAAGAAACTTTCC
>DAIDJX010000284.1 GCA_027451165.1 Prolixibacteraceae bacterium
CCACCGATCCCATCCGGAGACGGTGCAAACCCTTTACTTTTTCGAGCTTCTGCAACAGACTGATAAAATCCTCACCGGTCGATTTGCCAAAATCACCAATGTTCACACCGGCCAGCACAATTTCACTGTATCCCTTTTCAACTGCTTTTTCAGCCTGGGCCACTGTATTTTCAATGGTATCGTTCCGGCTTCGTCCCCTCGCATAAGGAATGGTGCAAAAGGTGCAATAATAATCACATCCATCCTGGATTTTCAAGAAACTCCGGGTACGTTCCCCCCAGGAATAGGAGCGGTGGTAATCTTTGATTTTGGCCAGGCGGGTGGTGTGAACTTCGGTCTGCGCTCTTTTGGACAGATCGCCCAACCATGCGGGAATGTGGAATTTTTCCTGGGTTCCCAAAATCAGATCCACTCCCTCGATATGGCCAATGTCTTCGGGTTTGAGCTGGGCATAGCACCCGACAACCACCACCAGGGCCTCCGGATTCTTTCTGACTGCCCGGCGGATGATGTTCCTGCTTTCCTTGTCTCCGGCATTGGTCACCGAGCAGGTGTTGATTACATAGACATCAGCCCTTTCATCAAAATCCACTTTCTGAAACCCAACCTCTTCCAGGGTATGGGCGATAGTGGAGGTTTCCGCAAAGTTCAGTTTGCAGCCCAAAGTGTGGAATGCAGCTTTCTTTCCCTGATAATTCATCCTTAGAAATAAAGACCTGCAAAAATAATATAAAGATCATTGGAATTGATTTTTCGGGAAAGGTCAGCTTCTCCCCTCCTGAGGAGGGGGCGGGGGAGGCTACAGCAGATCGCTTGCCAGTTCAGCCAGATAGCTGCGTTCTCCCTTCAGCAGATTGATATGGGCAAAAATCTCCTGGCCTTTCATCCTTTCCGTGAGGTAGGCCAGACCATTAGATTTGATATCAAGGTAAGGAGAATCAATCTGTTGGAGATCACCGGTGAAGATCATTTTAGTGCCCTCTCCGGCGCGGGTGATGATGGTTTTTATTTCATGGGGTGTCAGATTCTGTGCTTCGTCGATGATGAAATAGACATTGGAGAGGCTCCTTCCCCGGATGTAGGCCAAGGGGGTGATAATCAGCCGGTCTTCTTTCAGCAATTCCTCTATTTTCTGGTATTCCGGGCTTCTCGCGTTGAAAATATGCTTGATGACCCCCAGGTTGTCAAACAGCGGCTGCATATAGGGATTGATTTTTTCCATGGCATCTCCCGGAAGAAAGCCCAGGTCACGGTTGCTGAGCGCCACGATCGGACGGGCCAGAAGGATTTGCTCAAACTGCCGGTGTTGTTCCAGAGCGGCTGCCAGGGCCAGCAGGGTTTTCCCGGTGCCGGCTTTTCCGGTCAGGGCAACCAGCCGGATTTCGGGATCTGTCAGCACATCAATACTGAAGGTTTGTTCAGCATTTCTGGGCTTAATCCCGTAGACAGTCTTTTTCTCCAGCCTGCGCATCATTTTGCCACCAGCGTTGTAGCGGGCCAACACGCTCGAATTCCCGCCTTTCAGAATAAAACAGTCGTTCGCTTCAGGCGTGGTGCTCCATTTCATTTCAGCCACCGGAACCGCCCCTTCATGGTAAAGCCTTTCTATGCTCTCCTGGTCAAAATTTTCACAAAGGGTAACTGTTTTCTCCAGCAAATCAATATCGCGCACCTGGTCCGACTTGTAATCTTCAGCCTGAATGCCCAGCGATTTGGCTTTCATCCGGAGGTTAATGTCCTTGCTGACCAGGATGGTTTTTCTTTCAGGATTCTGCTTAGCCGTCCATTCGGCAATGGCCAGAATGTGATGGTCGGCAATATCTTCGTGAAAAGAGGCGCGAAGTTCCGCGGAGTAAGGCTTTCCGGTTTCAATCCGCAACTTGCCCAGGTTCGGACCCAGCGACTTTCCACCATTGAACAGCTCATCGCCGACAATTTCATCGAGCAGCCTCACAAACTCCCTCGCCTGAAAATTGATCAGGTCGTTGCCGCGTTTGAATTTATCGAGTTCTTCAAGCACCACGATGGGGATAACGATGTCGTTGTCTTCAAACTGGTAGATGCAGGTGTGATCGTGCAAAACAACATTGGTGTCCAGGATGAAAATCTTGGAAGTCTTCTTTTTCCGTGGCATAGTTTCAAAATTAAAAAAGCTAAATGTAAAAAATTAGTTTTCGCTGGTACCATTCGGGCTTTAGAATTAATAAACTTGCAGCGGTTAATAAGTATTTTCCAATGAAGAATTTTGAAGCTGCAATCTCCTGGCTGTATGACTGTTTACCCATGTTTCACCGGATCGGGCCGGCTGCCTATAAAAATTCTCTGGAAAACACCCTGATGCTGGATGAATTATACGGAAATCCACACAGGGATTTCCGTACAATTCATGTCGCGGGCACCAACGGGAAAGGTTCAGTATCGCATATGCTGGCCTCGGTACTGCAATCGGCTGGTTTCCGGACTGGCTTGTACACCTCGCCGCACCTGAAAGATTTCAGGGAACGCATCCGGATCAACGGAAAGATGATTCCAAAAACGGAGGTCACAAGGTGGATCAGGGATTTCAGGAAGAAGAACAAACAGCTGCAGATTTCACCTTCCTTTTTTGAATTGACGGTGGCAATGGCTTTTGATTATTTTGCGCGGGAAAAAGTGGATGTGGCAGTCATTGAAGTGGGCCTGGGCGGCAGGCTGGATTCCACCAATATTATAAACCCGGAAGTGAGCGTGATCACCAACATCAGTTATGACCACCAATCGCTGCTGGGGAAAACTCTTCCGGAAATTGCGGGCGAAAAAGCCGGCATCATCAAAGCGGGAATTCCGGTGGTGATCAGTCAGTGGCAGGAAGAAGTAGCTGCCGTATTTCAGACCAAAGCCCTTGACGCGCAGGCTCCCCTTTATTTTGCCGGAATGGAATACACAGCAGAATACGGTATGCTGGACACGGAAGGGAAACAGGTTTTTAATTTCAGGAAAAATAATGCACTGGTCTGGCCCGATTTGAAGGTGGACCTGGCCGGAAATTATCAGCGGCTGAATATTCCGGCTGTGCTGAAAACAGTAGATCTGTTGCAGGAAAAAGGATGGCACATTCCTGTTTCAGCAGTCTATAACGGACTTGCCCGCGCTGCTTCGCAGACCGGACTGATGGGCCGATGGCAGGTGATCGGGCATAACCCGCTGATGATCTGCGATACCGGCCACAATGAGGATGGTATACGACAGGTTGTGCAACAGCTCAACAATATGGCCTTCAAAAAGCTGCACATCGTTTTCGGGATGGTTTCAGACAAAGATCCGGCGCCGGTGCTGGCCTTGTTACCCCGGAATGCAGTGTATTACTTCACAAAAGCCAACATTCCAAGAGCGCTGAACGAAAACCAACTTCAGGAAATAGCCTCGCAGTTTAAGCTGAAAGGAGAGTGCTACCCAACTGTCCCTGAAGCTTTTACCGCAGCCATGAATGCAGCAGACACACAGGATTTGATTTTTGTTGGCGGGAGTAATTTTGTGGTGGCGGAAATTCTTCTATATCCCTGAAAAAAAAAGGGATAATTAATCCCCCTTCAGTGGGCGGTGAGGGATTCGAACCCCCGACCCTCTGGGTGTAAACCAGATGCTCTGAACCGACTGAGCTAACCGCCCTGAAATGCGGTGCAAATATATATGCTATTTTGATTTTTTCAAATAAATCAGGAAAAAGTAAGCAATTATAAATTTCAGGATTTTCATACCATTGTTTTGATATAGAATAAAAGTGGTATTTTTGTTTTATCGCAATGCACATTACAGTAACCTGCATTACAATAAAAATGGACCATGAAATTTTATAACCGTGAAAAAGAGCTGGATTTGTTAAAGTCGATCAAAGAGCGTTCGGAAGCAGAAGCACAGATGACTGTTATTGTAGGACGTCGCCGTATCGGAAAGACCAGTCTGATTAAAAAAGCTATTGAAAATGAAAGCTCAGCGCTTTATTTATTTGTAACTCGTAAAAGTGAAGTTTTTATATGCGAAGAGTTTGTTGATGAAATTGAGCAGAAGTTACAGGTTAAACTGTTTGGCAAATTAACCCGGTTTAAAGACATTTTCCGGTACTTAATGGATCTTTCCGTTACAAGGAACTTTTCTCTGGTTATTGATGAGTTTCAGGAGTTTTATAACATTAATCCATCCGTGTACAGTGAAATGCAAAATATATGGGACAGTTACAAAGACAGGAGCAGGATTAACCTGATACTTTGCGGATCTATCTATGCCCTG
>DAIDJX010000285.1 GCA_027451165.1 Prolixibacteraceae bacterium
TTTTGTCAGTCCCGGGCAGATTGTTACTGAACAGTACCCTGAAAACAGGGCTACCCTGAAGATGACCGATCGCTTCAAAGGGGAAATCATCATGCCGCACGATGAAAACAACCTGCACAAGTGCACCGGCTGCGGAATCTGCGAAATGAACTGTCCCAACGGTTCCATCACCGTGCTTACCGAACGCGTTCCCAACGAAGAAGGGAAAGTGGAAAGGGTACTTACCCGGCACATTTACCGCCTTGACATGTGCACCCTTTGCGGCTTGTGTGTGAAAACCTGCCCCTCGGATGCACTGGATTACGGAAAACGTTTCGAACATGCCGTATTTGACAAGTCGAAATTAGTCAAGACATTAAATCAACCCGGTTCCAGACTTAAAAAGGAGAAGAAAGTATGACACTGAATGTTTTTATGTTTTACCTGCTATCGGCTACCATCCTGGTCTTTTCGGTGCTTACCGTAACTTCCCGGAAAATTCTGCGCGCCGCCGTTTATTTGCTTTTTGTCCTGATCGGAACCGCCGGTCTCTACTTCCTGCTGAATTACGAATTCCTTGCTGCCGTGCAATTGGCCATCTACGCCGGAGGTATTGTCATCCTGATTATTTTCAGTATTTTGCTCACCAGCCACATCAGTCATAAATTCAAGCACCCTGCCCTGGCCAATTTTGTCATGGGAGCTTTTGTAGCCCTGCTGGGGAGTGGTATTGTACTGTACACCCTTTTCAATCATCCCTTTCAACGGGTGGGTGAATCGGGCAAAGTGACCGACATGAACATGATCGGAAACCAACTGATGAGCCTCGACAAGAACGGCTATGTACTGCCCTTCGAACTGATCAGTATTCTGTTGCTGGCCGCCATGGTGGCCGCCATCATCATCGCCAAAAAAGGAAATCATAAAACGGAAAAATCATGATACAGGGAATACCCATTTACCATTTTCTGGTGGTCAGCACCGTCATGTTTTTTATCGGTGTCTGCGGATTTATTATCCGGCGCAACCTGATTACCATGCTGATGTGTATTGAGTTGATTCTCAATTCAGTAAACATCAATTTCGTTGTCTTCAACCGCTACCTTTATCCTGACCAGCTTCAGGGTCACTTTTTCACCCTGTTTATTGTGGGTATCGCCGCAGCCGAAGTTTCTGTGGCCATCGCCCTGATCATCAACATTTACAGGCGGTTCAGCAACATCGAAGTGGAAAAAATTAACGAACTCAAATTTTGACCTGAAAGCATCCGACTATGAATTATTCTTACACTGTTCTTATACCACTGATCCCACTGTTTGTATTCCTGGTAACAGGTTTATTCGGCATGAAATGGAAACCCATTGTTTCAGGCTGGATTGGAACCGCCGGTATGGGGATTTCCTTTATCCTCTCTGTGGTGGCTGCTGTTCAGTTTTTTGTGCTTAGCGGCCATGCCCACGGTGCTGAAGGGTTTCCCACCTTTATTCCGGTGAACCTGACCTGGCTGAACCTGACTGAAACATTACAGATCAAACTGGGCGTTCTTATCGACCCGATTTCGGTCATGATGCTGGTGGTGGTCACCACGGTTTCTTTCATGGTACATATCTACAGTATCGGGTACATGCACGGGGAAAAGGGCTTTGCCCGTTTCTACGCATTCCTTTCCCTGTTCAGCTTTTCAATGCTCGGGCTGGTTCTGGCCACCAACATTTTCCAGATGTATATCTTCTGGGAACTGGTGGGTGTATCCTCCTTCCTGCTGATTGGATTTTATTATACCAAACCTTCAGCGGTTGCTGCCTCCAAGAAAGCATTTATTGTTACCCGTTTTGCAGACCTGGGTTTCCTGATCGGAATTCTGATTTTATCGTTTGTAACCGGTACCTTCGACTTTGACAAGCTTACCCAACCGGGTACTTCCATTTTCCAGGCTGCTGCCCCTTTGAGTTTTATGGGAATATCAGCCATGACCTGGGCAATGGTGCTCATTTTTATGGGTGGCGCCGGTAAATCAGCCATGTTCCCGCTGCACATCTGGCTTCCCGATGCCAT
Source organism: Prolixibacteraceae bacterium (assembly GCA_027451165.1). GTDB lineage: Bacteria > Bacteroidota > Bacteroidia > Bacteroidales > Prolixibacteraceae > UBA1413. Next base: position 2,035 of record DAIDJX010000285.1, read on the forward strand.
GGAAGGCCCGACACCCGTGTCCGCACTGATCCACGCCGCAACCATGGTGGTGGCCGGTGTTTACCTGGTGGCCCGCCTTTTTCCGGTATTCCATTTTCAGGCGCCCGATGCTCAGGAAATCATAGCCTGGGTAGGCGGATTCACTTCCCTCTTCGCTGCTGCCATTGCCTTAACCCAATTTGACATCAAACGCATCCTGGCTTTTTCCACCCTGTCACAAATCGGGTACATGATGCTCAGCCTCGGGGTTTCCGGATATGGCGGTGAAGAAGGCCTCGGGTACATGGCCTCCATGTTCCACCTTTTCACCCACGCCATGTTCAAAGCTTTGCTGTTCCTCGGAGCAGGAGCGATTATCCATGCCGTACATTCCAATTACATGTATGAAATGGGCGGACTTCGCAAATACCTGCCCATCACCCATATCACCTTCCTGATCGCCTGTCTGACCATCGCCGGAATTCCACCGCTCTCAGGCTTTTTCAGTAAAGATGAAATCCTGGTCGCTGCATACAACCACAATAAAGTCCTTTTCGCCATGGAATACATCGTGGCCGGACTTACAGCCTTCTATATGTTCAGGTTGTATTTCTCCGTATTCTGGGGAAAAGACCGCCATTACCACCATGCCCCGCACGAAGCCCCGCTTGTCATGACATTCCCGCTCATGTTCCTGGCAGTTGCTTCTGTTTTTGCAGGATTCCTTCCCTTTTCGCAATGGATTTCCACCGACAAACTGGGATTCCATACCCACCTTCACTGGAATATCGCGATTGCTTCCGTAGCCATCGGCGTGGTGGGCATCCTGATCGCTATGGCGCTCTACAAGAAAGAAACCAATATTCCCGACAGGATTTCAGCACGGCTGGGTGTGTTGTACAAATCGACCTACAACAAGTTTTATATTGATGAAATATATCTTTTTATTACCAAGAAAATCCTGTTCAACCTGGTATCCAGACCGATCGCCTGGTTTGACCGCCATGTGATCGACGATTTTATGGCCGGGATCGGTTATACGACAGAAAAGGTAGCCAACAGGATCAAGGGAATGCAATCGGGACAAATCCAGCATTACGGATTTGCTTTTGTAGCCGGAGCGTTAGCGTTGGCGTTGATTATCCTCTATCTTATTTAAAAATTTCGGATTTCGGATTTGCGATTTCGGATTTGCGATTTCGGATTTATTTAACAAAAAGAAACTGATCTTATGAATATACTGAGTTTGTTTGTGCTGGTGCCGTTCCTGACCATTGCGGCCATCCTGTTTACCAAAGACTTTAAAGGAGCACGGGTAGTTTCCGCAGTGGGAATGGGCATTCAGCTGATTCTGGCAGGCGTTCTGGTGCTGTTATACCTGGCAGCCCGGAAAAGCGGCGTTGCGGATGAAATGCTCTGGTATGCCGATTATACATGGTTCAAGAGCCTGAATATCCATTACACCATCGGGGTTGATGGAATCGCTGTGGCTATGATCGCCCTTACAGCCATTGTGGTTTTTGCCGGGATTTTTGCCTCCTGGGAAGTTGAATTTTTGTCAAGGGAATTTTACATCTCCCTGATTTTGCTGGCCAGTGGGGTGTTTGGCTTCTTCATTTCCCTCGACCTTTTCACCATGTTCCTCTTCTATGAACTTGCAGTGATCCCGATGTATATCCTGATCGGCATCTGGGGAACCGGTCCCAAAGAGTGGTCGGCCATGAAACTTACCCTCATGCTGATGGGAGGTTCTGCCCTGCTCATGGTTGGAATTTTCGGCCTTTATTACAATTCAGCGCCCGGTGGTGGCGCCCTGACCTTCAATATTCTGGAAATAGCCAAAGTGCATATTCCGGTGGAAGCCCAACGCTTCTTCTTCCCCTTCACTTTTGTGGGCTTCGGCGTTCTTGGCGCCCTCTTCCCGTTGCACACCTGGTCGCCTGATGGTCATGCCTCTGCGCCAACGGCCGTTTCCATGCTCCATGCCGGCGTATTAATGAAGCTTGGGGGCTATGGTTGTTTCCGCGTCGCCATGTTCCTGATGCCGGAAGCTGCCAACGAGATGGCCTGGATCTTCATCATTCTGACTACCATCAGCGTAGTGTATGGCGCCTTTGGAGCCATCTGGCAGAAAGACCTGAAATACATCAACGCATATTCTTCAGTGAGCCATTGCGGGCTGGTACTCTTTGCCCTGCTCATGATGAACAAAACGGCCATGGATGGCGCCATCATCCAGATGATCTCCCA
>DAIDJX010000286.1 GCA_027451165.1 Prolixibacteraceae bacterium
CAAAAGGCGCCAGAGATTCCAGTTTTTTACTTGTATTGGCTACGGAATAGCCCCGGTTCTCCCTGATGATGTATTGCCTGAATCCAAAACCACAACAATGCCTCCTTTCGGGATAATCAACCACTTCACCACCCCAGCATTCGATCATATCGGTGAGCACGCGCGGGAATTCCGCTCCCCCTACCCCCTTATCCGGAAAAATCTTGGCATAATGACACCCCACATGTTCTGCAATCCGCAGCGGCTTTTCACCGGCCTTCTGGACAAGTCCGTATTTTGCCCGTGAAAAAATCTCCTTTCTGAACCTATGGACAATATCCGAAGTGTGAACCACATGTTGCGGGATTTCAAACTCCCGTCTGGTAGCTTTCCACAGAAAATCACGGGTTTGTTCCAGGGTCTCCGGATGATGCTCCCACATATGGAGAATCTCATTGTAAATTCCGAAAGAGGTAACGCAGGAAACCAACAGATTTTTATAGCCGGTTTCCGACATCAGTGCGAACTGACGGGCCACCACCGTCATGATGGTGGGCAGTGGAACAATATCAGAATGGTAGCCTATGCCACTGCAGGATGTGTGCCTTGGATCATCCAGAACATCCTTTCCAAGCTCCTGTTTAAGGATCCGGAGCAACGTTGCTTCTGATCCCGGAAAAAAAGTTTGCCGGATACAACTCCGGACATAATAAAAGTGATCATCCGGAATGCTTTCCTGATAACTCTTCCAGGTACCTGCCTTTGATATCTTTTCCATTGTCCAGATTATTCGGTGGTATCGTATTCGATTTTTTGCATAAAAAGGTCTCCTCCCGTTTCCCGGAAAATACTCCTCAGTTCTTCCATTGATTGTGCGTCAATGTCCCGGACTGCCCCTGCACCCTCATGGTAAATGTTGGCGCCCAGTCGTTCATACACTTCTTTCCGGTTTTCATAAACCCATTCCCATACCGGTCCCTGCTCCGGATGCGTTTCAGGATGTAAGCGGTCGGGATGAACACAAAACCCCATGGAAAGCAGGTTCTCTCCAATGCTCTTTTTTACCATAAGTTGCTGTCTTCCTTTTTCAGAATGGACAAACAACCCGGTTATCTGCGCAACCCTTCGCAGCGCCTGGATCACCATTCCCGGAGTATTTCCACGCGGACACCGGGTTTTGCATGACATGCACTGTCCGCAATTCCAGATGTAATCACTTTTCAGCAAACGTTCCAGTTCGTCGGCATTTCGTTTCTGAATCCGGATCATCAGTTTACGGGGTTCATAATCGGTAAATTCAGCAGCCGGACAAACTGAGGTACAGATGCCGCAACTCATGCATGCAGTCAATCCGTCGGTATACCGGATGTCCTGCTCCAACAGCTCATAGTAATTCATTCCGGTGCAGAGTTTGGTTTCATCAATCAAAATTACTCCGGTCTTCTTTGACGGGAAACAGTATTAAGACCTATTTTGCGCTTACGTATAAATACTTAGCGGCAAACCTGAGCGGAATCGCAATCGGGAATGGTTCTTTCTCCGGAAATTTTTTATTCCCGGAATCCGCTTTAATCGTATTTTTGCCGCTGTTGAAATTTTAATATGAAGCGGGTAAATGTAATCACAATGGGTTGCTCCAAGAACCTGGTTGACTCGGAAGTACTGCTGAGGCAACTGGAAAAGGGCAAATGGAAAGTAGTTCACGACGGGGACGGCAGCGGATACGATGCTGTGGTTATCAATACCTGTGGATTTATCCACGATGCCAAACAGGAGTCGATCGATATGATCCTGGATTATGCGGATGCAAAAACCAGGGGAGATATTGGCCGGCTTTATGTCATGGGCTGTTTGTCAGAAAAATACCATCAGGAATTACAGGCTGAAATCCCGGAAGTGGACCGGTTTTTTGGAAAATTTGACCTGAAAGCGCTCGCCGAAGAACTGAAAGTGACCTTTCATCCTCAATTGATGCACGAAAGGGTGATCACTACGCCTTCCCATTATGCTTACCTGAAGATTTCTGAAGGGTGCAACCGGCGTTGTGGTTTTTGCGCCATTCCGGAGATGACCGGCAAATATCAGTCAAGAACCATTGAAAGCCTGGTGGAGGAAACCCGCTTCCTGACAGGAAAGGGTGTCAGGGAGTTACTGGTAATTGCACAGGATCTGTCTTACTATGGCAGAGACATTTATAAAAAAACCATGCTTGGCCCGCTGGTTCAGGCCCTGGGGGAAGTGGAAGGTATCGAATGGATCAGGATCCACTACCTTTATCCCTCCCAATTCCCCTATGATGTTTTGCCTTTGATGAACAGCCATCCCAAAGTATGCAGGTACCTGGATTTGCCCCTGCAACATATTGCTGATCCTGTATTGAAGCTTATGAAAAGAAACACCTCCGAAACCCAGATCCGGGAATTGATCTGCAGAATCAGGGAGGAAGTTCCGGGTGTAGCCCTGAGAACAACCATGATGACAGGTTACCCGGGCGAAACTCCGGAGGATTTTGAAAAACTCTGTCGCTTTGTGGAGGAAATCCGCTTCGACCGCCTTGGCGTATTCCCATACTCGCACGAAGAAGGTACCTATGCCTGGAAAAAATTACAGGATGATGTTCCGGAGGAGGTAAAACAATCCAGAGCGGATACCATCATGCGCCTTCAACAGGATATATCACTGGATATCAATCAGAAAAGAACCGGACAAAAGCTGAAATGCATCATCGACCGGAAAGAAGGCGAATTTTACATCGGCCGTACCGAATTTGATTCCCCGGAAGTGGATGGCGAAGTGCTGATCACTGCTAAAGACAAACTGGCTCCCGGCGATTTTATAGACGTAGAAATCACTGCTGCTGAGGAGTTTGATCTTTACGGAAGGGTGGTGTAAGAGGATGTCCCGGTTATCGTTGTTCCGTACGCTCGTCCATTTGTCACTTCCCCTTCCGCCACCGCATACTCTCCGGTTTCACGGGGAAAATCCCTTCATTGACCGATTTGACCTCTTCCACAGTATAAAAGGCTTTAGGATTGTGTGTGCTGATGATTTCCTGCACCTTTGGCAATTCCGCTCTTTTCACAAAAGTGTAAATGATACTTACCTCTTCATTGCTTCCTTTGGCATCCACATGGGTAACGCCGTAACCAGCCTGTTTGAGGGCTTCGATCAGCATCCCGGCCTGTTTGCCGGTGATGACCTGTACCTTGGCTATTCCCAGTGCCAGTTTTTCTTCAATCAGGAGGCCAACCAGGTTTCCGGTGGCAAATCCTCCGGCATACCCAACATAACACATCCAGTTATCCAGGTTTTGTACCACTTTACTCATGGTGATGATCCAGATCAGCACCTCAAAAAACCCCATAATGGGAGCCAGAAACTTCTGTCCCTTGGCTACCATGACAATCCGGATGGTACCGATGGTAACATCACAGATTCTGGCTAAAAAAATCAAAAGGGGGAGAACAACATAAGTAAAGAGACCGCTATCGTAAAAAGCCTGAATATCCGTCATGGCAATTCTTTGGTTTAATTAATCAGAGTACCACATTCCGGGCAAAGGTATCACCCTGGCTGTAGTCTCCGGTATCCATTCCCTTTTTAAGCCATTTCCTGCGTTGGTCGCTGGTCCCATGGGTGAAGGAATCCGGTACCACATAACCCTGGGTTTTCATCTGGATGCGGTCGTCGCCTACCGCTGCAGCAGCATTTAAAGCCTCTTCCAGATCTCCGGGTTCAAGAAATTTATTCTGTTTCTGCCCCCAGTGAATGAATACTCCGGCCAGGAAATCTGCCTGCAGTTCCAGCCTAACCGTATACTCATTGACCATTTCCTGTGAGCTGGCCGCCGCCTGAGCCTGCCTTACCTGATCCATGGTTCCCAGTAGTTTCTGAACGTGGTGGCCTACCTCATGGGCAATGATATAGGTCACGGCAAAATCACCATTGGCGCCAAGTTTCTTCTGCAACAGCTGAAGGTAATCCAGGTCAAGATAAACCTTTTCATCCCCCGGACAGTAAAAGGGACCTGTGGCAGACTGGGCATAGCCACAGGCTGAATTGATGGCAGAGTTAAATAAAACCAGCTTGGGCTCCCGGTATTGGAGGCCGCTTTCGCGGAACAACTGGTTCCATACATCCTCGGTATATCCCAGCGCCACAGAAACGAACTCTGTAAATTCCTGTTGTTCAGCAGTAAGTTCAGGAGTACCGGTGCCTGTGGTCTGCTCAACGGACTCGCCCGCAGGTAAAAATCCGGAAA
>DAIDJX010000287.1 GCA_027451165.1 Prolixibacteraceae bacterium
AAAGCCCTCGCCGATCAGGGTGGACCCGATCGTCCTCACCCATAACCGCTTACCTTCCATTTTTACTTTCAAACGTGACAGAATGTATGAATTGGTGAACTCCCCGGCAAAATAAGCCAGGAGACTGGCCAAAACGATCCTTGGCATAAAACCGATCACAGACTCATAAGCCTGCTGATTGGGCCAGTCGGGGGCTGGAGGCAACACCTGAACGATCCACAAAACCAGCGACATCACCAGGGCAGCGATAAAACCGGTCCAGATTACCCTGCGGGTCCGGCGGTACCCATACACTTCTGTGAGGATATCCCCGAAAATGTAGCTCAGCGGGAACAACAGGGTTCCCCCGTCGAAGGTGAATTTCCAAAAAACCAGAATTTTGGTGGAGGCAATATTGGAAATCAGCAACACCGCCACGAAAAATGCCATGATGATATCGAAATATCTGAAAGTAACCTGATTCCCCATTGTGATTTCTTTTATCATAATACTATGTCATGCCATTAATAAATAAGTCATTGGGCATTGGCATTGCGTCATTGGCGCTGAAGCGCGTTATTAGTCATTGGCGCTGAAGCGCGTCATTGGTCATTGGCTTCACGTCATTGGCGCTGAAGCGCGTCATTGGTCATTGGCTTCGCGTCATTGGTAATTGACGCCGCAGGCAAATGACGCCCAAAGGGCAAATGACCAATGACGCTTTGCAAATGACGCTTTGCAAATGACGCCCAAAGGGCAAATGACCTTTTCAGAGTCCGATTTGTTCCCCGATCTCCTGCATAGCGTTAAGTGAAATTTCGGCAAACTCATCAATTGAAAGACCAATCTTTTCACATTCCAGGATAACTTCCCGCCTGACCGACGCCGCAAACGCCTTTTCCTTCATGCGTTTGGTGATGGATTTCACCTTTACCGAGGCCACTTTTTTATCCGGATAAACCAGGGCTGTCGCCGTGATCAGTCCGGTAATGGTTTCCCCGGCAGCCAAAGCATACTGAAATTCCGTAAATCGCTCTTTGCCAGTGGCCATTTCATTGTGCATGACAATGGCATCCAGCATTTCCGGCGTGATTTTACCCTCAAGAAGTGTGGCAGCATAGGGCCCATGTTGGTAAGGATCGGCCTGCACCAGTTCCGAATCAATATCGTGCAGCAGCCCTGCAATTCCCCATTCTTCCTCGCTTTTTCCCAATCTGCGGGCTAATGCCCTCAAAACGGCCTCACTGGCATAGCTATGGTTTCTCATGTTGACCGACTGGATATTCTCTTCCAGTAATTCAACAGCTTCATCCCGTGTAATCATATTTCAAAATAAAAGGTCAAAATTGTCAAATATTCCTGAAAAGCGATAAAAAAGGGCGATTTTATTCCTGAGTGGGCAGTTTTTCATACCAAAGTGGCTTATTTTTGCGTTTTGCTTATTTAACGACGACAACATGAGCAGGCATTTTTGGTCTTTGGCAGTATTTTTTGTACTTTTTACCGGAAGTGGAGTTGCACAGCCACATACTGCCGGAGAACCCGTAGATACTTTAACCTATAACCTCCAGGTATTGAAACGTTATTTATCGCAAGGGGATAAATGGCATTTTACAGATCCGATGATGCAAACAAGGCTCTCCGGACTTATCCAGTTTATTGAAAACGAACCTATTGATACCATCATCAGCCACTTGCGCCTGAAAAGTACCTCACCCGGCAAAGTACTGCTTATCCGTTATCCCAAGGATGCTCCCGATACCCTTAGCATGGAAGGGTACATCTCGGTCAGACAACTGCAGCGACAACTGGCTTCCGTCGAAGAAGAAGTTTCCAGGGAATTTCGCTTCAGAAACATCAACTATCCAACAGAATTGTTCAATGAGCTGGACAAAGGATTGCCCCTGATTCCGGAAGGCCAGGGGATGCAACTGTTTACGGATGGAATCTACCGCTTGCCTGATTCTTTAAGGGTTTCACAGGGAATATCCGATGAACGCATACAGAACCCGGGTGATTTCAAACGGCTACTTCAGCTGGACAGTCTGCGGAGCCTTTTTGTAGAAGCCAAAAGGATCCGCTACAACGATTCATTGCTGACGCAAGCCCGCCAAAATGCCATGGATAAGTATAAACATCAATTGTTCCAGGAACAGATTGCCGCTGAAAAGAACCGCCGGGTGGAAGCTGTCAAACTCAATAACAGTCAGGTAGTTGGTTTTCACAACGACAGGGTTATTCTGGCCGTGAACGACTCCATCCTGAAATCAGCCGATTGGCTTGCTGCTTTTGCGGATGAAATCGATGCCAGAACCATCCATCTGGTAAATCTTACCCGTTCCTCTTCTCCCTTGGTAATGAGCAACAAAGGCAATTTTTTCACCCGGATCTGGCTGAAAAATCAGCAAAATGATTCTGTATCCGTTTTGGTGCAAAGTATTGATAAACACAGGATACAGTTGGTCATTGAAGACGAGGAAATTTTCAGGCGTTTCAGTCGCCAGATGGTGAATGACTATGACTTCAGTATATTGGACCGCAGCAACACCTCACTTGAAAAGCTGAAGAAAAAATATCAGCCTTACACACCCTGGAACATCTCAGGCAATGCAACCACAGGATTCACCCAGACTTATCTCAGCAACTGGAAAAAAGGAGGAAAGAGTGCAGTTTCCACCCTGATTGTTCTGAAAGGGGCAGCCAATTACTCGTCTACCCGGTATAAATGGGAAAACAGCGCAGAATTCAGAAACGGATGGATAAAACCGGGTGAAGAAAAGATACAAAAGAACGATGACAAATTCGAAATTACCTCCCGATTTGGGATCACCGCTTTCCAGAAATGGTATTACAGCACGGAAGCTGATTTGGAGACCCAGTTTTTCAACGGATATGCCTATCCGAATGTAACAAAGCCAATATCTGGTTACCTGGCACCTGGCAAATTTCTTTTCAAAATAGGTCTTGACTATAAGCCCAACAAAACTTTTTCGCTCTTCATTTCACCACTGACCTCAAAACTGGTTTTTGTCAGAGATACGCTGAAAGTCGACAAAGCTAACTTTAAGATCAGTCCGGGAAAAAGTTCTTATTGGGAACCAGGACTCAATACCGACTTGTTGTTCAAAAAGAACTTAACTGCGGATATGACCCTGGAAACGAAATACAAGATGTTTATCAATTACCTGAAACCCTTCAAGGAAATTGATATCAACTGGGAAACCACCCTTCAGGCCAAGCTGAACAAGTATATCAGCATGCAGGTGATGGCACATGCCATTTATGACAGCAAAGTTTTGTTTGACAAGCTCGACAAGGACGGTAACCCGGTGAAGGACGCATCTGGTAAGACGATTAAAGAGCCGAAACTGCAGTTCAGGGAGTTTTTCACCATAGGATTCATCTACTGGGTGAACAAGAAGGTGGTCAGAGCCAGAGCGGTCAACTGACCAGCATTCCCGGGATCATCAGCAGGGCGAATAATACGCTGGCTATTCCGTTGGTGGTGAAAAAAGCAAAGTTAACACGGCTCAGGTCATCATGCTTTACGATCAGGTGCTGGTATAGCAACAGCCCGTTAAACACAAGGACTGCTGCCAGCGTGAAAATGTTAATTTTGACAATGGGCAGGAGGGAAAAAACCTGGATGGCAGCAAGACCATGGACCAGCTCAGACACCCGGAGGGCTTTCTTTTTTCCAATCAGCGCCGGTATCGATTTTAATTTCATTTCTTTGTCAAATTCCTCATCCTGAAGGGCATAGATGATATCGAACCCGCTTGCCCATAAGAAAACAATGGTTCCCAACAAAACCGGAGGCCAGGCAAACTGACCAGTCACAGCCAGGTATGCGCCAACGGGAGCAATGGCCAGCCCCAGACTGAGGACAAAATGGCAGAGGGGCGTAATCCGTTTGGTATAGCTGTAAAACAGGATGACAAACAAAGCCACCGGGGAAAGGTAAAAACAAAGCGGGTTGATAAACCAGGTTGTTGTAATGAAAAGGATCCCATTAACGATAACAAAGGCCAGCGCCATGGCAGGTGAAATAACACCCGCAGGAATTTCCCTTTGCGCAGTACGGGGATTTTTGCTGTCGAACCGGCGATCCAGCCAGCGGTTAAACCCCATGGCAGCATTCCGGGCAAAAACCATGCACAACACCACCAGAATCAGCAGTT
>DAIDJX010000288.1 GCA_027451165.1 Prolixibacteraceae bacterium
CTATCCTGAGATAATATTCTGTGATGGAGTTTTTTAACCCCTGATTCCCCTAAAGGGGATCTAAGATCTGTTGTATATCCATATTTTCGTATCCAAATGTTCCATGTTGGAAGTAAGTTAATAAATAAGTTCATTGGGAAACAAAATTATGCCCGGAAACAAAACTTAACCCACATTTAGGGGGGCAGGGGGGTCAGAAACTAACAACAGGCAGTATTTCGTACTAGCCAATCACCTCCACCGGCATTCTCTCCGGAAAATCTATTTTGGTCGCTCCCATCCCCGGCGTATCCTGAATCAGGGGATTACCTGAACCGGATATCTGCATTTTTTATGTCAATTCCAGGTTCCGATGCGGAGCTTATCCTATCTTTTCCAAAGCGGAGTCTGCTGACCTGACCATCTATCCCAATCCCTTCCCCGTCGTACCGGATCACGGATTTCCGCGGAAACGGGTTATCAAAAGTGCAGTTCCGGATGAGCAACCGGTGAATACTGCCCAGTTTGCTTTCCGGATTCCTTTTATTTACTGTAATGTGGATACATTTTCGCTGTTGGTCGGGGAAATTCCTGACGAAATGGTTATCCAGGTAGCGGATATGATCCAGCCTTGCTCCGTCGGAAACATATACCGAAATGCCCCGGTCACATTCCAGGACTTCATTGTCTTTAAATGTGATGTTTCTCATGCGGGTGCCGAGGGTCTCCGTCCCTACTTTCAGCGCGGATTTCCGGGTCAGGAAAAGACACCCCCTGACGGTCACTCCGTTCACTTCATCCAAAAGCCCTGAATAGCCGGTGGTTTTTACGGCTACATTGTCGTCACCGCAATAGGCAAAACACTTTTCGATCAGAAGGTTCCGGACGGCATCGGGATCAAATCCGTCGGTATTGCTTAATTCAGTATCGTTCAGAATCTTTATCTCCCGGAAATTTCGTCGAGTGCCTGCTGGATTTTCTCTGTTTCATTCACTCTTCCGCTCGTGTCGGGATGATATTTTTCCGTAATATCGACGCTGTTCTCCCCCGGAAGAAAGCGATCCGGTTTTTCGGCAAAAACGAAAACCTTAACCGAATCGTTTAACCGGATCAGAAAGTAACCGGGTTTATCCAGCCTGAAGATCAGGTTGTTCCCGTTCAGGGTGAAAGGGATCCTCAGGCTTGCCGGTTCGATTTCCGCTGATGTTACCTTTATGCCTGTAACCAGCGTATATTCCGTCTCCCTTTCCAGGTCAAAAGAAACATAATGGTAAGTACTGAAAGGAATGACTTCAACTTCTGCTCCCTCAGATTTCAGGGTGAAAGTGCCCGCTTTTCCTTTTCCGGGGAAGAGCAGGAAGAACACGGTAATTCCTAACAAAATCTTCTTTTTCATGGTCAGAGTTTTCTTTCCGGAGGCCGGGCATTCAGTAAAACAGATTCGTCGGGCAGCAGGATGACTTTCCCCGGAAGCAGCGTGTACACATCGGTATATTCCTTTGTTTCCCGGTTCCTGATGCGTTGATGTTCTATATACGGGTTGATCAGCTCCGTCAAGGCCAGCGCTTTTTTCCAGGTTTCCCTGTTCTGATTCCGAAACCCGGGGTATACGCTGATTATCAAATCTTTCAGATCGGTTTCCTTTATCTGTTCCACGCCGGAAAGGTTGTTCCCGGTTCCACAGACAAAGGCTTTCCCTCCGTCCGGGATTTTGGCGATCAGGTCGATTTCCGACTGGACGTTCTTATCATTGCCGTTCCGGATGATTTCGCCGGAATAGTATTCAGCCAGCTCTTTCCGGAAGGCTTCCGGGAGCTTTTTCTTTTCAACAGCCGATGTTATTGCCCTCGAAAGATTGTACTGGCGGACCAGGAAATTGTAATCATCGGCCACCACATAACCCTCTGTTCCGGAATACCGGATGGTGGACTCCAGAATGGAAACCACCGATCCGGTGAAAACCTTCAGATCGGGGGTATCCCCGCGGAGGTTGGGATTTTCCCGGAGGACAAACTGTTTCACCAGGTCGGGGAACTGCTCTTTCTGATCAGCAGGGAACCTGATCTCCCCGGGATGGTTTTTCATTTCCTCTGGAACTTTTGTGAAATTGGCCATTCCGGGATTAACCCTGACCGGCAGCCGACCCTCCGGATTTAAAGGGGGTTCTGTAATGCCATTGACAGGACAAGGGTCCACCCAGGGAACCACTTCAATTTCGCAGGATGCCGGCAGGAGACCGGGTGAAGAAGCCGTGAACCGTACTTTGCCGGTTTTACCGGTGGCCCGGATCAGGCTGGTCACCGGGGCATCGATGTACATCGTGCCTTCCCAGGCTTCCTTTTTATCACGGTCGCTGACATACACCTCCGGCCCAACCAGGGTGGCCGGACCTTCTACCTTGAATTTCAGGGTATTGGATGCTCCGGTTACATGTATGCCATTTTTGTCCACGATATCAATATTGAGTTCATTCACATGATCGGGTGTGGATTCCATGATGATATTGAAGTGGTCGATTTTCAAGGCATAGGGATCGCCGGCCATATCCAGGCGATGGCGGATCTTATCCCCGGAAGCGGTTTCTATGATGGCTTCCAGGTAGCCTTCTTCCACTTCCACTTCCCGGAAAGTGACACAGAAATTGTTGCTTTTATCGGGTTTCAATACCCCCAAACTTTTTCCATTTTTCCATAATTCCACTTTTCCTGCGTTTGAATCGACCACAAAATCCTTTTTCTGACCCAGGTATTGCTTTCTCCAGAAATGAGGATGGATGAACACCATGGGCGTTTTGGCAAAGTTGGCCTGCCATTGGTAGTAAGCGTATTTGGGATTTCTCCAGCTGTCGACCCATCCCTTCGGGTTGACATGTTTCAGGGGAGCGTTGGTATACTCCCGGTCGGCCCCGTGGTCGGCATACAACCAGACTGCCCCGTTGTGCTCCGAAATGGTGCTTTTGGCCGACTGGGTATGTTGCCACTCTTCGGTGCCCGCCCATTGGTTGTCTTCCGGTTCCAGGTTCCTGTCATCCCTGTCATACCATCCTTTGATGGTACACCGCAGGAAACTCTCCAGCGGCATTTCCTTATCGGTGTGTTTCACAAATTCAGGGTTGTAGGAAAGATTGTACGGTTGCCTCACCGTCAGGATACGGGTGGTATCTTCCTGAACTGCAATCCGGGAATCACAGGCATCGTCGGTTTCATTGCCCATGCTCCAGAAAAGAATGGAGGGATGATTCCTGTCCCTGCGGATCATCTCCCGGCAGTTCCGCTCCTGTATGGTATCGTTGAAGGGCAGTTTCTTAATGTTGGGCAGTTCCTCATTGATGCAAATGCCACGCGTGTCGGTATAGCTGTAAATCGACGGATCCTGCGGATAGTGGGCTGTGCGCATGAAATTGGCTTCCAGTCCGAATCTGATATCGTCCATGTCCCTTTCGGCGATCCAGTCGGGAAATGCCGCACCCAGCCAGACATATTCCTCATGCCGGTTGATGCCGTGCAACTGGATAGGTTTCCCGTTCAGGACCAGCCGGTGCTGGTCATAGTCCCAGTGGAAATAACGAATTCCGAAGAGGGTGTGAAAAAAATCTGAAAGCCGGTTTTCGACATACACCTCCGAAAAGGCATTATAAAAGTAAGGCCTGTCGGGGCTCCATAAGCGGGGACTTTTCATGGGTTGCGAATGTTGGGTAAACAAAGCGGTTTCTCCCGGCATTATCCTCTTTTCTGTTTCAATTTTCTCAATGATCAGGCCGAATGTATGGGTCAGGGTGGTAACCAGGCGCACATTCCGGGGTGAATTTCCGTTGTTCCGGATCCAGGTTTTTACCTGTACCACTGCCACAGAGTCGTTTGCCACCGGAGTGGTGATAAAGGTGCCGCCTTCATGTTCCCAGGAACCCTGGAAAGGAATATTCACCGGTTCCTTGATGACCAGCCGCACGTCCCGGTGAATTCCGCCATAGACATCAAAATTTCCGGCGCTCATCGGAGGAATATGGTATTGGTCATTCAACGAGTTGTTCACTGCCACGGCCAGGACATTATCGCCCCCGAAGTTTACCGCATGGGTGGCATCCACATAAAAACCGGTATACCCGCCCTTGTGTTCCCCCAGGAACTTGCCGTTCAGGAAAACCTTAGCGTA
>DAIDJX010000289.1 GCA_027451165.1 Prolixibacteraceae bacterium
TGGATTGCTATTTGCCGGAGGATTAAAACCGGTCTATTGAATGGGCATAGAACAGCAATATACGGTAAAGGGAGGAGATTTCTCTCATGCTGGCAGCGCTTCCAGCCATGTCAGGAAGTTGTTGAAACAGCTGGAAATAGCTCCGGAAAAAATCAGGCGGATAGTTATTGCCCTGTATGAAGCGGAAATGAACATTGTCGCGCACGCCATTAGCGGTATTGTCAGGATTTCCCTTGAGAATGATGCCATCACTATGGTGTTGGAAGACCAGGGCCCTGGAATTCCTGACATTGAGCAAGCCATGAAAGAGGGTTTTTCCACTGCTTCCAGAAAAGTCAGGGAAATGGGCTTTGGAGCAGGCATGGGTCTTGCCAATATGAAAAGGAATGCTGATCTTCTGGAGATCACCAGTACCGTTGGGGTGGGAACCACCGTCAGGATGACTAATTATTTCTGATGTTCAGGACTCAAAAATACCATGCCATCCAGGTGGATGGAGCTAAGTGCATCGGTTGTACCCATTGCATGAAGGTTTGTCCTACCGAAGCCATCCGTGTAAAAGACGGTATAGCGGTCATAACAGGAGAGCGTTGTGTCGATTGCGGAGATTGCATGAGGGTTTGCCCGACCGAGGCTTTCTACCTCCTGCAGGATGATCTTTCACTTATCGGCAGGTATAAATACAGAATTGCCCTGTTTCCCTCTGTGCTGCCGGGTCAGTTTCCTGATCATGTAAATGATGATCAGATTTACGGCGCCCTCCTGAAAATCGGGTTTACCCATCTTTTTGAAGTGGAGCAGCCCATCCAGTGGATGGTGGAAGCATACCGGAACTATCATGCAACACATGGCAATTCCACTCCCTTGATTTCGGCTTTTTGTCCGGCCATTGTCCGGCTCATCCAAATCCGCTATCCTTCACTGATCGACAAAATAATGCTTATCAATGCCCCGCATGACCTGGCAGCTCATTTTGCTATTGAGAGCATGAAGGGACAGGGAATTAATCCGGAAGATACCGGGATATTTTATATCGCACCCTGTTCTGCAAAGATCGCTGCGGTAAAGGATCCCGTCGGTGAAAAGAAGAGTGTGGTCGATGGGATTATAAACATGCACGAAATCTATAATAAGGTCATGTCAATCGTTACGGATGATCCCGGGGTTGCCGAAGGCGGTTTCCGGGAGCACCTTACCAGGGAGGGCATACTTTGGTCGCTGCCCCGGGGGGAAGCCAGGCTGTTCAAACGCAAATCCATGGCCATTGACGGGATCTTCAACGTGGTAAAAATGCTGGAACAAATGGAAACAGGAGAAATCCCTGAAATCGGATTTCTGGAACTCCGGGCTTGTGATCAGGGTTGTGCCGGTGGAATCATGGTTTCGGGGAACCGTTTTCTGACGGTGGAGCGACTGGACAGGCGCTCCAGGAAATTTCCCCATGCTGCGAACCACCCTCCGGAGTTGCCTTTCAAAGCCGATGTTCTCAGCCGGTTGTTATTAGACCCCATTGAACCCGCCCATGCCTTTCAGTTAGGCAAAGACCGGCAAACAGCCATGGAAAAAATGGCCGGCATTAACAAACTTGTCAAAAAATTGCCTGCCCTTGACTGCGGTGCCTGTGGCGCACCAAACTGTCATGCCCTGGCTGAAGACATCGTCAGGGGTAATGCTGCCCTGACCGATTGCATTTTCCTCCGGTTTATAAACGAAAATCATGATGGCAATACCGGCTACTCAACCCTCCATAGTCTGGAAAAAATCTGGGGAGCAGGCCGTTTCAGTACTCAAATCAAAACCGATGAACATGAAAGTTTCTGAGTTGGCAGAGGCCTTAGGTCTTAAGGTGTGGTCGGGGAGCGCCGGCCTTGATCATGAAATCACAGGTGGTTACGTCTCTGACCTGTTGAGCGATGTGATGGGATTTGCCCGCAGGGGTGAAGTATGGATCACCCTTCAGACCCATAAAAATGTGCTGGCTGTTGCCTCCCTGAAAGAACTGGCGGCTGTCATCTTGGTAAAGGGATTATCCCCCGACGAGGAGTCGATCCTCCACAGTGAGGAAGAAGCAGTCCCCCTGTTGGGGACACCGCTTTCAGCCTTCGAGGTGACCGGTAAAATTTACCAGCTGTTGAACCCAACACCCTCTTTATGAAAAGAGTGAGGGCAGACCTTCATATCCATACCGTACTGTCGCCGTGCGGAGACCTGGACATGAGCCCTGCCCGGATTGTTGAAGAAGCTGTTAAGAAAGGAATCGGTATCATCGGCATTACCGATCACAATTCACTGAAACAGGCAGGTGTTGTGGAAGCTCTGGCTGCCCGGCAGGGAATTTTTGTCCTTGGCGGCGCAGAGGTGACCACAAAGGAGGAAATCCATTGCCTGGCCTTTTTCCCCGACCAGAATACCCGGACTGAATTCCAAACCTACATTGACAATAACCAACCCTTCATCAGGAACAAGGAACACCTTTTCGGCTACCAGGTGGTGGTTGATGAAAGGGAAAACATTCTGTTTCACGAGGAAAAACTGCTCTTAACCGCCCTTTCCCGGAATATCCATGAAATTGAAACCGAAGTTCACCGGCTGGGTGGAATCTTTATCCCTGCCCATATTGACAAAGCGGTGAATTCCATTTTCAGCCAGTTGGGATTCATTCCGGAGCATTTTTCCATCGATGCATTGGAAATTTCATGTTTTACAACAGCCGTTTCAGCAAGGGAAAAGTTCAATATTAGTGATAATATTGCGCTGGTTAAAAACTCTGATGCCCATTATCCGGGAGACATCGGTAAAGGACTGACGGACTTCATGTTAAGTGAAATTAGTTTTGAGGAAATCAAACTTGCCCTGGCAGGAAAGGAAGGCAGGACAGTGAGCACCGGATAATTGACAAGGAATGAAAACCATTGCAGATCATATCCTGGATATTATTCAGAATTCGGTAAGGGCTTCGGCCTCCCGGATAACTGTGGAGATCAGGGAAAGCATCATGAACGACAAGTATACGGTAGAAATCAGTGATAACGGGAGCGGTATGGACAAGATGACGGCAATGAAAGCCCGTGATCCCTTTTATACATCCAGATCCACCCGGAAGGTAGGACTGGGGCTTCCCTTTCTTCAGCAAAATGCAGAACAGAGTGGAGGTTCTCTTCAATTATTCACGCAGGAAGGGAAGGGCACAACCGTTACTGCCACTTTTGGGCTGACTAATATTGACCGCCCACCTTCGGGCGATCTGGCAGGTGTTTTTATTTTAACTGCCATTGGCCATCCGCATATTAGCCTGTTTTATGCCCATCATACGGAAAAGGGTAGTTTTTCCATTTCTACTCCTGAACTGAAGGAGACATTGGGTGAATTACCCCTCGGATCTTCAGAAATCAGAAAGGCTGTCACGGAACTGATCCTTCACAATCTCTCCGGTATTGGTGCATCGTAATGACTATATTTTAACCATATTATAAAATCATGAATAAAATAACTTCATTGTCCGATCTGAAACAATTGAGAGAGGATATCCAGTCGAGGATTAAACTCCGGGAGAAGAGCGATGCCTCTGATACCCTGGTTCAGATCAAGGTGGGGATGGCTACCTGTGGAATTGCCTCCGGTGCTAAGGAAACCATGAATGTCCTTATCGAAGAAGCTGAACGTCAAGCCATTGATGTTGTGGTTACCCAAACCGGCTGTATGGGTTTCTGTTATGCTGAGCCAACGGTGGAAGTGACGATTCCCGGCCGTGACCCCGTGGTGTTTGGCCATGTGGATAAAGCCAAAGCACGGGAGATCATCGACCATTACATTATTCAGGGCAAGCTGATTGATGGGATAATCCCGGTGGAGTTTAAAACCATAAACGATTAAAAATTCCAAATTTCCATTATATGGCTGATTACAGTACACATGTCCTGGTTTGTGGCGGCACCGGATGCAAAGCGTCGGAAGGTGAGGAAATCAGGCAACGTTTTAATACCCTCGTCCGGGAATACGGCCTGGAGGATGAGGTACAGGTGGTAACCACCGGTTGTTTCGGGTTCTGCGAAATGGGTCCCATTGTTAAACTGCTTCCTGACAAAACTTTTTATGTCAAGGTTTCAGCAGCAGATGTGGAT
>DAIDJX010000290.1 GCA_027451165.1 Prolixibacteraceae bacterium
GAACCATTTTATTGAAGTTGTTGTCGATAAGCTATTGGTCGACGATGCTTCTGACAAGCGGCTGAAAGAAAGTGTCCAGACGGCAATGACCCAGGGGCATGGCGTCATGATGGTACTTGACCATGAATCGGGGGAGGTGAAGTATTACAGCCGGCAACTGATGTGCCCAAGCACCGGGATTTCCTATTCAGAACCTGCCCCGCACAATTTCTCCTTCAATTCACCGCAGGGCGCCTGCCCCAAGTGCAACGGGCTGGGTCGTATTGCGGAAATAGACCTGGATAAAATCATTCCCGACCGGAATATCAGTATTGGCAAGGGAGGAATCATTCCCCTGGGCCCGCAGAAAAACTCGTTGATATGGTGGCAGATTGAAGCGATCGGTGAAAAATATGATTTCGACCTGAAAATGCCCATCCGCGACATTCCGGAGGAAGGACTGGATGCCCTGCTCTATGGTACCAACGAGCGGATCCAGCTTAAAAATACCCCGCTGGGGGGTAGTGTCAACTACATGATGACCTATGAAGGCCTGGTGAAATATGTGGAAAGCCAGCGGGAAGATAATCCGTCGCAGAAGGCGCAGAAATGGGCCAACCAGTTTGTTCGTACCATCGAATGTCCTGAATGTCAGGGGATGCGCCTGAAAAGGGAAGCGCTCTGGTTCAGGATAGATGGAAAAAATATTTCCGAACTGGCACGGTTTGATCTTTCCGGGCTCAACAATTGGTTTGAAAACCTGGAAAGCCGGTTAAGTGAGCGACAGGAAAAGATTGCCAGGGAGGTAATCAAGGAAATCAGATCACGACTTGGTTTTCTCCTGAATGTCGGGCTCAACTATCTTTCTCTGGACCGGCCGGCTGCCTCGCTGTCGGGAGGGGAATCCCAGCGCATCCGGCTGGCCACCCAGATCGGCTCCCAACTGGTCAATGTGCTCTACATCCTTGATGAGCCCAGTATTGGACTTCACCACCGCGACAATCTCCGGCTCATCCATGCCCTGGAGGAACTGCGCGACATCGGGAATTCAGTGGTGGTGGTGGAACACGATAAAGAAATGATGCTTCATGCCGATTATCTCGTAGACATGGGCCCCTTTGCCGGCCGTCACGGCGGTGAAGTGGTGGCCGCCGGAACCCCGGCAGAGATCATGCAGCAACAGACCCTAACCTCTGATTATCTGAACGGATACCGGAGTATCCCCGTTCCGGCAGAACGTCGCACGGGAAACGGGAAATGGCTAAGGCTATTTGGTTGTACGGGAAATAACCTTAAGTCGGTCGACCTGGCCATTCCGCTCGGAAAACTCATTTGTGTCACAGGGGTATCCGGAAGCGGAAAGTCAACCCTGATCAATGAAACCCTCCAGCCCATACTAAGCCAGCATTTTTACAAGTCATTGACCGACCCCTTGCCCTTTACGAGGGTGGAAGGAATCGGGCTGGTGGATAAGGTCGTTGAGGTGGACCAATCGCCCATTGGACGGACTCCGCGTTCCAATCCGGTGACTTACACCGGGGTATTCAGCGAAATCAGGACACTCTTTACCCAACTTCCGGAATCAAAAGTCAGGGGTTACCAACCAGGACGCTTTTCCTTTAATGTGAAGGGTGGCCGGTGTGAGGAATGCCAGGGAGCCGGTGTCAAAACCATCGAAATGAACTTTCTGCCCGACGTCTACGTCCATTGTGACAAGTGCAACGGGAAGAGATACAACCGCGAAACGCTGGAAGTCAGGTACAAAGGGAAATCAATTGCCGATGTGCTGGACATGACCATACACCAGGGGGTAGAGTTCTTTGAATCAATACCCTCCATCAGCCATAAACTGAAAACCATCCAGGATGTAGGGTTAGGTTATATTACACTTGGTCAGGCTTCGACCACCCTCTCCGGGGGTGAATCCCAGCGGGTAAAGCTATCAGCGGAATTAGCCAAGAAAGACACCGGCAATACCCTTTATATCCTTGATGAACCAACCACAGGTCTGCATTTTGAAGACATCCGGGTATTTCTGGAAGTTATTAAGAAACTGGTTGACAAGGGCAACACGGTCATTGTGATTGAGCACAACCTCGATGTGATAAAGGCTGCCGACCACCTCATCGACCTTGGCCCGGAAGGCGGATCGGAAGGGGGCAGGATCCTCTGCACGGGTACTCCCGAAGAAGTAGCCCTCTGCCCGGGATCATATACTGCGCAATTCCTGAAGGAAGAACTTTTTTAAATCATAAGTCATAAGTTTTGGTATCAGGTATCAGGTATCAGGTATCAGGTATCAGGTATCAGGTATCAGGTATCAGGACTAAAAGACACAAAAAAAATATTTTAGACAAAATCCGAAATCTCAAATCCGAAATCCGAAATCTCAAATCCGAAATCCGAAATATTGTAGATCCGAAATATGATGAAGCAAATTGATATTTATTGCAAAAATAACCAGTTGAGCAAAAGCTATCCGGCTGGAATGACCCTGGAGGAGATTGCCCAGGATTTGGGTATTGAGCTGGAGAACAGAATATTGGGAGCATTGGTAAACAACAAGCTGAAGGAGCTTTCCTACATGGTATATAAGAATAAAAACATTGAGTTTATTGACCTTTCACATCCCGATGGGCGCAGGATGTATATCCGTTCCCTTATGTTCATTCTCTATGCCGCTGTCAGGGAGGTCATGCCTGGTGTTACCCTCAAGATCAGCCATGGTATTTCCAATGGTTATTATGCGGAACTACACGGACTGGAAAGTGAGGTGACCGACTCGGATGTATTTGCCATTCTTGAGGAAATGAATTCGATTATTGGCCATGATTATCCCTTTGAAAAAAAGGGATATCCTACCCCGGAGCTGGTTGGATTGCTGAAGCAGCAGGGCTTGTCAGGAAAAGCACACCTGTTTGAGCAACAGGGTTCTCTTTATAGTTTTGCCTATTTCATGAATGGACTGGCCAACTTCTTTTATGGTCATTTGGTCCCTTCAACCGGTTATATTACACGGTTTGGAATTGAAAAATACTACGATGGCATTTTGATCAGGGTACCCCACCCACAGGATGTCACCACCCTGATGGAAGCACTTCCCCAAGACAAATTGTTTGATGTTTTCCAGGAGCACAAAGACTGGGCGGAGATTCTGAAAGTCTCCACAATTGCAGATCTCAATGATATAGTAATGGCCGGTAAAGGAGGTGATGTCATCAAAATATCCGAGGCCTTACATGAAAAAAAGATCGCTGAAATTGCCAACCAAATCAGTTCCCAGCGGGATGAAGTAAGGTTAGTGCTGATATCAGGACCTTCTTCTTCAGGAAAAACCACCTTTACCAAAAGACTTGGGGTACAACTGGTGGTTAACGGACTTTGGCCACACATGATTTCTGTGGATGATTATTTTGTCAACAGGGAACATACACCCAAAGACGAACGAGGTGAATATGATTTTGAAAGCTTGTATGCCATTGACATTGATTTTCTGAACCAGCAGATACTGGAGCTTTTTGAAGGGAAAGAGGTGGAAATTCCCCGCTTTAGTTTCCAATCGGGAGAGCGGTTTTTTGAAGGGAGGAAACTGAAGCTTGCCAAGGGGGATATCCTCCTGATCGAAGGTATTCACTGCCTCAACCCCGCTTTGCTTCCCCTGGTGGATAAAAGGCAATCCTTCCGGATTTTCCTGTCAGCATTGACCCAAATCTCCATTGATGAACAGAATTACATCTCCACCTCTGATAACCGGCTGATCAGGCGGATGATCCGTGACAGCAAATACCGCGGCTATCCGGCAAGGGAAACCATCCGGCGATGGCCGATGGTCAGAAGAGGCGAGGAAAAAAACATTTTCCCTTTTCAGGAGAATGCCGATATAATGTTTAATTCAGCCACCCTTTATGAACTGGCTGTACTGAAAAAACATGCGGAACCAATTTTGCTTGGGGTGACGGAAAATCAGGAGGAATACAGTGAAGCTACCCGTTTGTTAAAGTTCCTGTGTTATTTTAAGCAACTGGATGAATCTGAAATTCCGCCGACCTCCATTCTTCGTGAATTTCTGGGTGGCAGCAGCTTCGTTTATTAATTATCCTATTGTAGACAGTAACACCAGTAATCGGTAATCGGTAATTG
>DAIDJX010000291.1 GCA_027451165.1 Prolixibacteraceae bacterium
GATTTAATTCAATTTCGGATTTAACTCAATTTCGGATTTCGGATGTACAATTTCGGATTTATTTTACCGATCACAGATTACCCTTTAAGTTTCACAGTGTTACACGACTTGTCCCGATCTATCGGGAGAGTTCTGCACAGGGTTACACGGTGGATTTTACCGATTACCAGATAAAGGGTACCTAATACTCAAAAATACCCGCTTCGGTGTGAATGGTCAGCTTTCTGCCATGGAAGGGCTCAACATGTCCTATTACCTGTGCATCAATGTGATACGATTTCGAAATATTGATCAGGGATTCTGCCAGAACAGGATTGGCATAAATTTCCATCCGGTGGCCCATGTTGAAAACCTGGTACATCTCCTTCCAGGATGTATCAGATTCTTCCTGAATGATCCGGAACAGCGGGGGAACAGGAAAAAGGTTATCCTTGACAATGTGGACGTTATCAACAAAATGCATTACTTTGGTTTGTGCCCCGCCTGAACAATGAATGATGCCATGAATGGATTCCCGGTGCTTCTGAAGAATCTCCCGGATGACCGGGGCATAGGTACGCGTCGGCGATAAAACTAACTTTCCGGCATCAATGCCCAGTCCGGTAATCTCATCCGTAAGTTTGTATTTTCCTGAATATACCAGGTCATGAGGGACCTGAGGGTCAAAACTCTCCGGATATCTTTCCGACAGATAGCGGGCAAATACATCATGTCTCGCCGATGTAAGGCCATTGCTGCCCATTCCGCCGTTATAGTCTTTTTCATAGTTGGCCTGTCCGCTGGATGACAGCCCGACAATGACATCCCCCGGACGGATGTTATTTGCTGAAATCACCTGATCCCTGCGCATTCTGCACGTAACCGTTGAGTCAACGATGACTGTCCTGACCAGGTCGCCCACATCTGCAGTTTCGCCGCCGGTCAGGTATACCCCGATACCCATTTCCCGGAGTTCGGAACATACTTCTTCCGTTCCGGAGATAATTGCAGAAATTACTTGTCCCGGGATCAGGTTTTTGTTCCTGCCGATGGTGGAAGAAACCAGGATGTTCTCTGTAGCTCCAACACAAAGGAGGTCATCGATGTTCATGATCAGGGCATCCTGGGCTATGCCTTTCCATACCGATAGATCACCGGTCTCTTTCCAGTAAAGGTAAGCCAATGAAGATTTGGTTCCCGCGCCATCGGCATGCATGATGTTGCACCATTCCGGGTCACCGCCTAATATATCCGGCAAAATTTTGCAGAATGCACCCGGGTACAACCCCTTATCGATGTTGCGGATGGCTTGGTGCACATCTTCCTTGGAAGAGGAAACCCCGCGGGACATATATCTTGAATTGCCGGACATATTTTAAAATAGTTGGCAAAGGTAAGAATTTCCTTCCAGACTGGGAAAGTCAATGTTCCGCTAATTTTTCTGATGGTAGAGGAACCGCTTGATTTTCTGGGTGGGTGTTTTTTCGAAAGGATCCTCCTGGTGAGAAACCTGCTGGAGTTTTGAGAATTTGTTCACCTGCGCATTGACTTTTTCCTTTATTTCCTTCAGGATCTCATCTTTCCGGTGACCGATTTTTTCAGCGTAGAGCGTTGCATCGTTTTTCAGAGACTGATATTGGTGTTCGATCTCTTCCATGTTGAGATGAATCAAGGCGACCAGTTTACCTTTTTTCTCCACTACCAGAGATTCCACCACATATTTCATCCGGTTAATGACCGATTCAATTTCTTCGGGATAGATGTTTTCCCCGCTGGCCCCCAGGATCATGTTTTTAATTCTGCCTTTGATCTTCAGGTGGCCCTGTTTGTCAAATGAGCCAAGATCACCGGTACGGAACCATCCATCGGCAGTAAATACCTGGGCGGTAGCTTCAGGGTTTTTGTAATAACCCTGCATGATGTTGGGTCCTTTGGCCTGTATCTCCCCTTCGCCGGAGGCCTTATCTATGTCGGCCAGCCGGAGTTTAACGCCCTGCAGCGAAGGTCCTGTAAAACCTAATTTCTGCCCGGCGGGATTGGAACCTGCTAGTAATGGCGAAGTTTCCGTAAGTCCGTAACCAATGGCATAGGGAAATCCGGACTCTTTGAGGAAGCGTTCAACCGTAGCGTCCACTTTAGAACCGCCTATTCCGAAGAAATTAATCTTTCCGCCGAAAGTCTTCATCAGCTTCATTCCGGCGATCCGGTGAAGCAATTTCCGGGTGAGTGAAAATTTGTAAAGGGTCCGGGTTACCGGGCTTTTCTGGAATTGCGGATATATTTTGTTCTTGAAGATTTTCTCAATAACCAGCGGAACAGATAAAACTTTGGTCGGTCTGACCAACTGAAGGGCGGGTAACAAAACCGCAGGTACAGGCGGCTTCCTGAGGTAATACACCGATGCCCCGTGAAAAAGCGGAAGTAAAAGTCCCAGCGTATTTTCATAAGTGTGGGAAAGCGGAAGTATCGAAAGGAAACGGTCGTAGGTAAAGACATTTTCCATCGTGAAGGCTTGTTTCCCGTTCCAGGCAATATTCCGGTGGCTGAGCATTACCCCTTTCGAATTCCCGGTGGTTCCGGAAGTATATATGATGGATGCCAGGTCATCTTCCTCCACATCAACAGGGGCAGAAAGGTAATCCTCCCTTGGGATATAGGGTTTAAGATCAGTCAGTTGTTCAGCTCTTGTGCCTTCCGGAATGATAGCCAGGTTATTTGTCAGAACAATACCCCTGACATCCGGGAAAAGAATGTTTTCAATCTTTGGAAAAAGGTTTTCAGATATGAAGATCAGTTTGACCTCTGCATGCAGCATAATGGATTTTACCTCATTGGCGTGAAAATCAGGCAAGACCGGAACGGCAACAATTCCTTTCTTCAACAGGGCAAAGAAAATTACCCCCCAATTGGGCATATTGACGCTGAACAAAGCAGCCTTATCTCCCTTTTCCAGACCGTATGAATCCAATAAACCACATACCTGGTCAATCTTCTCACCAAGGTCTTTGTAAGACATCACCGGTTCACCGGCATAACCCATAGCCGGAAGATCAGGGTAACTTGCTATTGATTCGGCCAATAAAGCTGGAACTGTGTATTTTGTCATATAATCCTTACTTTCTTGAGAAAATTTCCTTTGGAAAATCATGCAAAGGTAAAGAATTTTCAGGAGGCTGAAATTCAAGGATCTTAAATAACCTTAAATGAAGCTGCAAGGAGGCGCCAGCACGTTATGCCTAAAGCATTTGATCTTAGGTTAAATCATAATGTATCAGGCATTTGGAACTTTTTTAAGTCCATTTTTCCCTAAAAGTTTACACTTCCGACCATTTGACTCATTGGGTTGAAAGAGTGCAACTTGCCTGTGTTCACCGGGCATTTATGAAGAAATCATTGGAAGCCCATCAAAAATGATAATATTATCGTTATCTTGCAGTCTGTTCAACCGAATGAAAAATTCATTAAACCATGATGCCATGACTATCGATCATCTTGCAATTTGGACATATGACCTGGAAGGGATGAAAAATTTTTATGTGCACTATTTTGATGCCTCTTCCGGTCCGGTATATTTTAATCACACCAGGGAATTCCGTTCCTATTTCCTTTCCTTTGGCGGAACCTGCCGGTTGGAAATCATGGAAATGCCCAACGTACCCCTGAATAAAAACAATCCCATAAAACAACACACCGGATTGATTCATTTTGCCATTAATCCCGGGTCAAGGCAAAAAGTGGATGAACTGACGCAGCGATTAAGGGAAGATGGCTTCCGGATTATCGGTGAACCCCGGATTACCGGCGACAACCTTTATGAAAGCATCATCCTGGACCCCGATGGAAACAGGATTGAATTGATGGCGTATTGATTTATGATTTCGGATTTCGGATTTGAGATTTCGGATTTGCCTGCGGACTCTCCTGTTATTAAATCCGAAATCGTACATCCGAAATCCGAAATTGAGTTAAATCCGAAATCGTACATCCGAAATCCGAAATTTAAATGTTCCTGATTTTGCGTTGAAAATTTCTGTCTTCCGCAATGGATACAAGTTCGTTGTACCATTCTTCGCCATATTTCCGGATGAAAGGTTCTTTCAGGAACCTGTACAGGGGGACTTTCTGTTTCTTTC
>DAIDJX010000292.1 GCA_027451165.1 Prolixibacteraceae bacterium
CAGGAGAGTGTCACGGCAGCGGAAAAATCAGCTATCGCGAAAAACGGCTCGGCCCCGTGGGCTTTGAAAAAGAAGCCCGCTGTCCGAACGGCCACCTCATCTGGCGGAAATGACAGGTAACTACTGACTTTTTATTAGTATTTTTATACCTGCAATGCAGAATCTCAATAATATGAATAAACTGATAAATATAGGTATTTCAGGTCTCCTGATCATTCTTTTATCCCAAATCTCCTGCTGCAAGAATGAAAATGAGGTGTACCGGACAAATAAAACGGACTGGAAAACTGAATTTCAGAGCCTACTTCCTCTTCTCGGCCATCGCAACTGGATCCTGGTTGTGGATAAGGCTTTCCCCTTGCAAACCAGTCCAGGATTGACCATCATCGATACCGGCGAAAAACTGGTCCCCGCACTGAAGTATGTGCTGGATCAGATCGATGGGAGTACCCATGTTCAGCCGGTCGTTTACCATGATGCCGAAATGAATTTTCTTACACCAGAGCTGGTCCCGGGTAAAGAAGAATATCTCGCTGCGCTTAATCAGGTTTTGGGGAATGCGGTACCGGTGCCTATTTTGCATGACTCAGTATTTGTGAAAATTGATGCTGCCTCAAAACTCTTCAGTGTAGTAGTGCTCAAAACAGAAGAAACCATCCCCTACTCTTCCATATTTCTTGAACTTGGCTGCAAATACTGGAATGCAGATCAGGAAAAAGAGCTTAGAAAGCTTATGCAGATCCAACCATAGTTCATCTTTCCATTTTTTGCCCCTAAGATACCAGGACAGAAAGAACCACTAAACAAATCAAACAGGCTTTATGCCTTTGTGTCTGAGTGGCAAAAACCGTCTGTCTGCACATAAAGTACCCCCAAAAACTGACTTTCCTTTCAAATATACAGATTGTCATTATTCTATATTATTCTTCGTTTATCATGGAATAATGATTTAACAAATACTGTGATTTATCATTTTGATTATATTTTGACTTTTTATTTACATTTTGGCAATTTAGTCAAATATTGAATTTCAATTTGTCACTTTTAGGGGTCAAATTTAATTCAATGTTAATTTTATCCTCTTCAATACATATACAAGGGGGGTCTTCATTTCAAATAATATAGTTTTGGCCATTGTAACCAAAATTATTGGGGTCTAATTAATTTTCTTTATTATTTATCGTTTTATGTTAATTAAAAAATTGTACACCTAAAAAATAACCAACATGAAAAAACCAATTCTGTTCTTTCTGATCGTTTCTGCTCTGCTGCCCTCGTTACTGGCAGCTCAGGAAACCAAAAGTGCCATCACTGTTACTGCGGATATAGCCAGCAACTATATCTGGCGGGGTACCAAATTCGGCAAAGGCCCGGCCATTCAGCCCGGCGTCAAATTCACATCCGGTGGTTTCACTTTGGGCGCGTGGGGTAATTATTGCCTTTCAACTGAAGAAGCCGCAGAAACTGACCTGTATACCTCTTACAATTTTGGACCGGTCACCCTTGGACTGAGTAAATATTATTTCCCGGGGAGCAATTTTTTCACAGCTGAAAACCACGCTTTTGAATTGAATGGCGGACTGGCGCTTGGCAAATTCTCCCTCAGCGCCAACTATATTCTGAACGAAGGGGCAGGCGCCCAGGGTGGGGATGCCTATTTTGAGGCCGGATGGAAATCAGGCAATTTTGGTGTTTTTGCTGGCGCCGGCAATGGATGGTATACGCCCGACACAAAATTCAACCTCTGTAATATCGGGGTTTCTGCTGCAAAAGAGATTAAGGTCACCGACAGTTTTGTCCTTCCGCTGACCGGGAGCCTGATTCTGAATCCCGCAACAGAACAGCTTTTCCTGGTAGCCATTTTTTCTCTTTAATTCAATTAATCAATCAATTAAAAATTATATCAATGAAAAAGATTGAAGCAATTATCCGGAAATCGAGGTTCAACGAAGTAAAGAATGAACTTCAGGAGGTAGGTATCGATTTCTTTTCTTTCTGGGATGTAAGGGGAATCGGGAAATCCCGCCAGGAAAGGATTTACAGGGGTATCGCCTACGACACCAGCACCATTGAACGATTGATGATCTCTATCATTGTCAGGGACAAGAACCTTGACAAAACAGTGAAAGCCATCATCGCATCAGCTTCCACGGGAAATATCGGGGATGGAAAGATTTTTATTTCCGATATCGAACAGGCTTACCGGATCCGTACCGGTGAAATGGGTGACGAATCACTGTACATCAAAGGAGAAGAAGAATAAACCTTAAAACTTAAAAAGAACAATCATGAAAAAGCTTTTATACTCTTCAGGCATTACCTTCATTATTATTCTGCTTTCAGGATTGGTGCCGCTTATGGCCCAGGAAGCAACTCCGGAACCCAAACCCTACATTGATGCGGGCAATACCGCCTGGATGATTGTGGCCACCGCCCTGGTTTTCCTGATGACGCCTGCGCTCGCCTTCTTTTACGGCGGTCTGGTCCGCAGGAAAAACGTTCTGAACATCCTGATGCAGTGTTTTATCATTGCGGCAGCCATCACGCTGGAGTGGGTCATCATCGGGTACAGCCAGGCTTTCGGTTCTTCGGAAGGATTTCTGAAACCCTTCATTGGCGATTTTGACTGGGCCTTTCTGAACGGAATCTCCATCAATGATGTCAGTCCATATTATATTTCCCAGGCAGAAGCCAGGATACCACACATTGTTTTCATCCTTTTCCAGTGCATGTTTGCCATTATTACCCCCGCTTTGATCGTTGGGGCATTTGCTGAACGCATTAAATTCAAGGGATTCTTCATTTTTACCCTGCTCTGGGCATTGCTGGTATACAACCCTGTTGCCCACTGGGTATGGTCGGCCGACGGATGGCTGTACAAACTTGGCGCTCTTGACTTTGCAGGAGGAACCGTGGTTCACATCAATGCAGGTATTGCTGCCCTGGTGA
Organism: Prolixibacteraceae bacterium; assembly: GCA_027451165.1. Taxonomy (GTDB): domain Bacteria; phylum Bacteroidota; class Bacteroidia; order Bacteroidales; family Prolixibacteraceae; genus UBA1413. The sequence continues at coordinate 2,950 of DAIDJX010000292.1, forward strand.
TGGCACTGCTGATCGGAAAAAGGAAAGGATTAAACGGATCACCTACCACCCCTCACAACATTCCTTTTGTGGTTCTCGGAGCAGGTCTGCTGTGGTTCGGCTGGTTCGGATTCAACGCCGGAAGCGGTCTGGCTGCTGACGGACTAGCTGCCAGTGCCTTTCTGGTCACTCACCTGGCTACTGCCACCGCCGCCTTTACCTGGGCCATTATGGACTGGATCTTCCACCGCATGCCCTCCACGGTTGGCATCGCCACCGGAGCAGTTGCCGGGCTGGTGGCCATTACCCCTGCAGCCGGATTTGTTGGAATCGGGGGTGCCATTGCCATCGGTGTAATCGTTTCCCTGGTGTGCTTCTTTGCCGTATCGCACATAAAACCCAAACTGGGCTATGATGATACTTTGGATGCTTTCGGTGTGCATGGGGTTGGCGGAATTATCGGCGCCGTTGCCACCGGGATTTTTGCCACTCCTGCCATACAGGGCGCCTATAGCGGGTTACTTTCAGGAAATCCGAAACAGCTGCTGATCCAGTTGCTGGCAACCGGGGTTACCCTGGTCTACAGCGGTGTCATTACCTTTATCCTCTTCAAAATCATCGATAAAACCTCAGGTATCAGGGTAGATGACCGCATTGAGGAAGAAGGACTGGACATCTACGAACACGGGGAATCGGCATACAACTAAAAGTCAGGCACAGGAAACTTCCCTTTTACACTATCATAAATATAACTGACCCTCTGTTTCCATGCAGAGGGTCAGTTTTCATTTCTGCTGAAGCTTCAGAATTTTTTCATTCTGGTAAATCTGGAGAGGTATTTCTCTCTGGCTAATTCTGGATTTTCATTCAGCCCGATATAAATTTTGGTCCTGAAGTCAATGACCACTTCCTGCATCTTTTTCAGATCAGGTGTTCCAGATGTACTTAGCTTTTTTTCCAACATAAACAATTCCTTTCGTAATTAACAGATATTAACCTGACCGGTGCATTCAAGAAAAGACAGAGACAACATACCTTTCCCGGGAAATTCATTCCAGGAAATCAGCCAGAATTGATGCAATAAAAGAATAAGTATTAAGTGCGGAATCTCTGATGAGTCAAATGTACTAAAAACATTCTGTAAATCAATATTTTATATTCATTATTTTATGTAGTGGCCAA
>DAIDJX010000293.1 GCA_027451165.1 Prolixibacteraceae bacterium
TGGGCACTCCATAGGGATTATCCTTTTCAAGCCCGACGATGTATTCTTTGTATTTTAAAACATATGGCCTGAGTTTCTCTTTGTAGGTGGCGTCCATATAAGGAATGGCATCCAGAGCCGTCAGAATGGTAAAGTTGACATTGCGTTCAAGTGCAGGCCACAGCTGTTCCTGAAATTTATCGATATACGCTTTTTCTCCGGTGGAAATGTAGAGTTGAAGATTGGTGGCCACATCTGCAGATCTGTTGCCCCATCCGGATGAATTTTGGCTTTGGGAGGCCATTAATTCTGTTGCCTCTTTCTGAAGTCGTTTGGATTGTTCTAAAGCTCTTGACGCAAGATCGTCGTTGTACCCTTTCAATACCCGGCTGGCAGCGGCGAACATGGTGGAAGCCCTGAGATCGAGGCCGGGATTGCGGCTGGTGAAGGCCCACATATCATCCTTCACACCGCTCGATCTCCCGTCAGCGGCTTTTTCGTATGGACCCAGCTCCGGATTATAGGGAAGGCCGTCGGTAATGGAGGCTGCATCACCCAGGTGATGGTAATTATCCAGTACGGCATTCGAGAGCGTTTGGGCCATGTGGCCGATCTTCTCAGCCTGAGCCACCAGATTTAAAGTTCCATGCTCAATGAATTGCAATACATCCGGTATCCCGTCAGGCCGGTGAAGATCAACATAACGCTGTTGTTGATTCACAAAAGTCTGATCCCGCAAGGGCTTGAAGTATTCCCAGGTCTGGACAAAGTTCTGGACTACGCCAATATTCGAACTTGTTTCGATATCAAAATCTCCGGCGTCAAAAAATCCACCTATGTTTAATCCGGGGATCAATTCCAGCGCCTTGTATGGGGTATCGGTCGTCGGGCCCTGGTGATGGAGATCGAAGTGATCGGTGTTGGGCGGAGCCTGGAGATAACCCTCCTTAAAGGGCTCACCGTGCCATACCCTGTAAGCCTCGTTAACGACCATATGATTCATATGGATGGGTATCCAGATATCGCTGGTGGCATCTGTGATCTTATCGTAAACGTTGTTTTCTATGATGAAGTTATTTGTTTTTACGTCGCCATACTGAATAAAGTACACACCCGGTGTGATGACCGGGGAGAAATCGAATTTCACATAACGGTATTTAAAATAGTCTCCCCAGGGCATGATTTTTCCGGTGAAAACCCTGGTGGCTTGTCCGTCGTTCGCTAACTTAAAGATTGAAGCTTTTGCAAGCGGTTTGTCTTTTTTGTCGAGTTCAATGACGGCGACTTTGGGCTGTGACGGGAGGTAGCCTACCTGCGAGAAACCGATGTTCGGTTCCCGTAACCAGCCTTTGATCGCATTTGGTTCAACAGTCCAGGTCAGAACCCGGCCTGTTTTTCCTGCAGGAAGTAAACTGCGGACGACAAACCATCCGTTTTGTGCCAGGACACGACCATCGAAAAGCATCAGGTCGGCATCGGGAGAAGTGATTTTCACCAACCGTCCGGGATCATCCGTGGCAAGTATAAATGTACGGCCTGTTTCGAGTGGAAGAGGATCGATGTAATGGCCCGTTCCCCGGTCGTCGGAAGTGACATATCCTTTAAACTGTTTGAGCTTTGAACTGTTGGGTTTCGTCACCGTGTTCCCTGCCACATAACGTGGAAAACGGTTAATGCGTCCATCCATCAGGTAGGTCTTTCCCCAGTAATGCGAGGGCAGAAACTCCAGGTTAAATCCGGAGTTGCCTTCCAAGGCTGCAGGAACAGGCTTATCCAGGAATACAGCAATTTCAACTCCTTTGCCTTTGGCTGTGACCACCACCCGCGAATTAAAATCATAATCGTTATACCTCAGGTTAGCTTCAATGGTGTTCAAGGTGCGGTCTACTTTCCTGTTTGAAATGGCAGGCACCAGATCCCATTGTTCGGGAGTACTGGACAACCTCACCGCACCTCCCTGGGCTGTCCTGACCCCATGGTGGATCAGTTCTATCCCGGCTGTCTTCTCGTCGTTAAACCCCCCGGTAAACAGGTTGCTGTAAACCAGGACATTGACGCCCTGCGTTTCAAAATACTCCAGATTATTGAGCTTAAGTTCCTGGCCCGCAGCATGATGGAATGCTGCAGATAGCAGTACCATTACAGATAAAAAAACAATTCGCTTCATCTTACACGCCTGATGTGTCAGTGCTTGATAAATGTCATCAGTTCCCGGTCGTGGTTATTTACAATTCTGCACACATTGTCAAAAACCATCGTTGCGCCATTCTCCCTGGTGTACACCGGCCAATCCGGCAATTTGTCCTTGACATTGGGATTGCCTGTTTTGACGAAGTTCAGCCAGGCATCACTCATTTTATCTGCTAATTGCCAGGCGGCTTCGGTATTGCCGGTCCAGTCGGGCCTCAGATCCACATTGTTGAATGCCAGTGGGATGTCTAAACCATGAAAAGAACCTTTTGAGGCATTATCTACCTGACTTTTCCATGCCAAAAAATAAACATACAAAGGAGCAACTGATTCAATGGCCCTTGCGTCAGCGGTTCGTATGGTGTAAGGCCTGAAGACTTTATCTATTGAAAGAAGATCCTGCGGGGTATATTCTGGATATGCCTTGGCGAAGAGCTCTATGTATTGGCTGGTTTTATCTCCATATTCTTTGGACAGGCTGTCTTTTGCCTGCTCAAGGGTCATGTCCTTTACGCCATAATAGGTTTTCATCAGTTCATTGAATGTCGAACCGATCATCAGGGGGATATCTTTGGAAACAGGGGCAAATCCGGGGCTGAAAGGTTGCTGAAGCAGAACGTCCCCATCGGCGGAAGGTGCAAAGCCAAACATGGCAGGTGATCCGGGTTTCCGGGGACCTGAAATCTTCATGATGGCATCGTTTCCGGCTTTAACAAGTTTAAGGTAGGGGATGGTATCCAGTTTCGCAACATCACCCGGTGTAAGTCCCAGGTTTTCAAGTACGGCCAATCCCAGTGCCTGCGATTTTTCTTTGGTCATGACATTCAGCAGCGTACCGCTCTGGATAATGGCTTTGTGGAACAGCCCTTTTGCCGAAGGCATGCACATCAAAGTGCCCACTTTACCGCCCCCTCCCGATTCGCCCAGGATGGTTACATCGGAAGGATTACCTCCGAAATTTTCAATGTTTTTCTGAATCCATTCCAGGGCTTTCACAATATCGAGCATACCCACATTGGCCGACCGGGCATATTGGGGACCACATGCCGACAGATCAAGAAACCCGAGAATATTCAACCGGTGATTGACAGATACAAAAACCACATCTCCTTTTTTAGCCATTGCCTTTCCATAGGTCATCGGGTCATTGCTGGCGCCTACATGAAATCCGCCTCCGTGTAACCAGAGCATCACCGGCCGCTTTTTGCCATCAGACAGTCCCTGCGTCCAGACATTCACGCTGAAGAGTTCTTTTTCGTTCTGAACGGAATCCGGGTACCAGGGTACAATTTGCCTGGCTACTGGTCCGAAGTTCGTACATTCCCGTACCCCATTCCAGGCATCGGGATCCTGCGGAGGCATAAACCGTTCAGCCCTGGCATAGGGAATACCTTTGAAAGCAAAGACACCATCTTCAAGACTTCCGGATATCTTGCCCGCCTCGGTTTTTACCATTGGTTTCTGATCCTGTTGCTGTTTCGTGGTACACCCGGTAAAATAAATTCCGGCGGCAATTGCACAGATAATGATTAAGTTACAAATTGGTTTCATGATATTTTATTTGATTTTTATCCGTATCGTTCAGCACATAAACTGACTTTCTTGCAGGATTGTTTATGCGGACAGGTCTTTCAGCATAAGTTCAATTCAATGCGCTCTGAAATTCCATTTGGAATTGTCACTGTTCATGTCAAATCTGGCGAGGGAAGGGGTACTGTCCCCGACAGACACCAGGGCCAGTTTTTCGTTTGAACCTGGGATGATCCGGGGCATTATCCTGAACGTTCCGTCGGTCAGCTGGTCGATGCGCCACAGTTGTTCCGGCGCTCCGGTAAATGCCGGGACCGTAACCACTTCTGCACCGGCAGTGGCTGCCAGTGCCCGGTCGGTTCCCGCGATCACTATTTTAAAC